>JBCCJR010000254.1:0-7756 GCA_039045805.1 Cyanobacteria bacterium P01_C01_bin.118 | reverse complement strand
GTGGTCCACAGGTTAGCATTGTTTTCCGGTACACCAAATAAACGATTGTCTTCGTTGCCGCTGTTGTCGTCGGTGATATCGGCATCAGTATAAGCATAGTTGGCAATGATATTCCAACCGGGCAAAATCTCTCCAGTCACATCTAGCTCAATCCCTTGGCTGCGTTGTTCACCCGTTGCAATTGAGAACATAACATTATTGGGGTCGGGCGTGGCCACATTTTGTTTAGTAAGATGAAATAAGGCAAGAGTGGCAGTAAACCTGCCCTCCAATAGTTCAGCTTTGGCCCCAATTTCAAATTGTTCTCCCTCTTCCGGGTCGAGAATATCACCACTAACGGTCATGTCGCCGTTAGGTACAAATGAAGTGCTATAGCTACCATATAGCGACAGTTCTTCGATGGGTTGATAGACCAAACCAACTCGTGGACTAAATGCATCGTCATTCTGGCTGGATTCAGAACCGGTTGGGTTAAAGGCGGTGGGACCACTTGAGTTTTTTTGCTCAGCGGTTTCATAGCGCACACCAAGCAGAAGTTTTAGATTGTCTGATAGAGCGACCTGATCCTGGATAAAAACACCTAGGGATTCAACGGTGCTCTCTCCGTTAACAAAGAAGGGCAGCGTTGTGGGGTCGGGACGGGGGCCATAGACTGGGTCAAAAATATTCAGAAATTGCGGTGCGAAGAATCCGATTCGATCCTGGCGGGGATTCTCTCGTCGAAACAAATCCACACCGGCAAGTAAGGTGTGTTCAATGGTACCAGTGTTAAATTCACCGACTACATTGGTTTGCAGCTCATAGTGATTCTGTACCTGATTCCCAAATAGCAGGGCTCGACCTAAATTCCCGGTGGCTTCGTCCAAAGGGAAAAAAGGGAAAAGGACATCGGTGTCTACATCCGAACGATTAAATCTGAAGGCATTGCGGATTTTCCAGTTGTCGCTAAAGCGATGTTCAAAGTCGTAGCCGGCTCGAATCCGTTCACTTTCGGTAAAATCGTCTGGGTCACCTAAAACCCGATCCAATGGAATATCGGCGATGCCATCTCCAAACGCAACCGTACCTGTCTCCAGGGGACCACTCGTATCGCTGTATTCAAAATGAGCAGTGAAATCGGTGCGATCGCTAATTTGCCAGCTGACAGTGGGAGCGATGAAAAACCGCTCTATATCGTTGTTGTAATCTTGGACACTTTCCTGAGTGCGATAGAGAGCGTTTAAGCGATAGCTTAGGCGACCATCTTCTGTTAAGGGGCCGGAGATATCAAGGCTGGGCTCCAATAACTCTTGGTTGCCCGCACGGAAATTTAGCTCATAAAAGGGCTCGCTCAGGGGCTTCTTGGTGACTAAGTTAATCACGCCTCCAGGCTCCAAGGAGCCAAACAGAATCGAGGCCGGACCTTTGAGCACTTCTACTCTTTCTAGGTTGGCCAGTTCTTGATTATTAGGATTGCCAGCCGCCCCAAAGGTTAACCGAAACCCATCGCGCAGCACCGAAGCACTGGGAAAGCCACGGATAATAAAGCGTTCAGCCGTAGCCGTTCGCTCTTCTACGACTACGCCACTAGCATTACGGAGGGCGTCTTCCAGCCGAATCACCTGTTGATCGTCGATCACTTCTTCAGGAATTATCTGAACTGACAGAGGAATATCTCGCAGTGGGGTGTCCGTACGGGTAGCGGTACTGGTGTTGGGCTCTACGTAACGACTACCCTGCTCTCCTATTACCAACAATTGAATCGTATCCTCATCGGACTCGCTTGCCTGAGCAACACCTGGCACGATGCCTAAAGTCAACCCGGTTGCATCAGTAGTGATCTCTGCCATTGGCGCTGCATCCACTCCAGTGATCACTACCTGTACCCGGTTTTCAGGTAAGGCCGACACCTTTACAACAGCAATGCCATCCGCCGGTTCAAACTGTTGAAATTCATCGCCCTCAGCCAACGCCAGAATGGCATTGGGAATCTCAGCCACAACGGCATCGCCTGATACGGTAGTAGTGGGTGCGGTAAGCTCACCATCGGCTGTTTCTAGAGTCACTTGCAAACCTGTCTCGGTTTCTAGCAAACGCACATTGGTGATTTGTGTCGGGTCACTTTGAGCGAGCAATTCTACGGAGTTTAACGAGGAGGATGGCTCTATGGCCTCAGCGCCTGTTTCTATGACATTCCCAGCCGCGAGCTGGTCAGTCAGCGCTTGCGCTCTCGCAACCTGTCCACCAGCGAGAGTCATCAGTGCCAGCAGATTTAAACCCAGTAACAACTTTCCCATCATCTTCCTCACACAGGCGATTACCTCAACCCCACGGGTAGCTATGCCGTACCCCGAACTTGAAGCGAATTATTCTCGATTAGATTAAATGTTTGCCCCAAAAATTCTGAACCCGAAACGCATTTCTTTTTAGCTAGCGCGACTTTGCGGCTCAGTCATATACCGGCTATGGAGCTGAAGGGCTTTTGGATTGAGGCCAAACTGTTGACGAAATGCAGTAGCAAAGTTGCTGCGGCTGGTATATCCCACCTTGTGTGCGATCGCTTCAATAGCTAAATCTGACGTGGTTAATAAATGTGCTGCTAGATCCAGACGACAGTATCTAAGGTATCGAAATGGGGTGGTGCCATAAACCTGATGAAAGCCCTGGTTGAGTTTGAAGCGATTTAGCCCGACTTGCCGTGCTAAGGCCTTGACCGACGGCGGATTGTTAAGATTACGGGCTAGAATTCTTCCGGCTTGGTAGATGCGATCTAAATCGTCACCCACCAGCGGGTATGAAATAGCCTCTAAGTGATCCATTCCCTGCAGCATTGAAGCGACTAGTTCGAGGGCTTTATCTTCTAGATAGACCCGTCGCGTCTGTCCGCCATGGGGACAGCTAAGGATCTGATTAACCAGCTGATGCATCTCTGATGTCATTGAACGCCAAAACCTGCCAAACGCACAAAAATCCAAGCTTTCGAATGGATCATTTGCACTAAATACCTGGGGTGAGGCAATTGTGCCGCTAAGAATCTGATCGAATGCGGCCTGAGGTGATTTTGCATCGTATCCATGTTGAGAACGATACACCCAGCTAGCCCAGTCATGTAGCATGGCTCGGTCCTGGGGAGGGAAATACTCAACCACAGTATGGGCGCAAGTCTTAAACATGGGAGCACTAAAAAGTATCTCCACCTTAAGCTGACGCGGTTGCACTGATCGAATGCCAAAGCTATCGTGCTGAACTAGATGTGGCACAAAGGCACTCTGACCTGACGCTGGCCCTTCTATCTGAAATTCAAACTCTAAGAATGGACTGCATCGTGAGTTCTTGTACAAAAAGGTGCTGTGTACGGAATAATCCATAACGACAAGACTCAGCCCTTCCCGTAAGGGAATTGTCTGTGTGTAGCCCTGGCCCACCTGAGGTGACCAGATCTGAATCTGGTCAGACGAATCGGCATGAAATAGCCTGGGGTCATCGGAGCTACCACAGTGAAGATAGTCAGATTTTTGATTAAAGAACCGGATAGCCATGGTGCCAGCAGCGGCCAAGTGCAAAAATAGCAGTTGGCTTAATGATAATTATTTGCATTATTATGCCATGGTCAGCCCGGAGACGCGCAGAAGGTGGGCACGGACAGCAAGTCCCTATACATCAGCGGTGCCTGGGCTAAACCCGTTGCCGCTGTACCGGAGGGCAGTGATTATGGCAGCCGTGTCCCGTCTTAGCCCCAACCTTAATGACGCCGACATCGATTATCCCGAGTCGGACGGTAAACCCGTGGCGGATCCCCCCCCCCCTATAGGTTTGAAAATAATTTGCTAGCATGAGCTGAATACGATGAGAGTTCTGCTATGGCACCTCAAGAAGACCAGTCAAATCCTCGTACTTTATCCGATGTAGGCTACCACTTTCTGTTAGGAGCCGCCTTTGGATTATTCTGTGCTCTAATTCCGTTGGAATTCACGAAATATTCCTTAATCCTTTGGAATGTTTCGGCTACAGTGGCGCTTGTTTTGTTTTGTGGCACCTTGTCTGCTCTTTTTGGAAAAAAGTTTTTGAATTCCCTAAGGCAGTTTTTAGAATCTTTTCCCCAAATATAGCGTTCCTACTTGATTAGCGAAAATGTTCTATGGCTGACCGCAAAGTCTTTTTAGAGCATTCTTTTACATCGCATATCCCTGCTGCTCCAGGTGCTGACCCATCATGTTGTACATACTGTCATCCGGGGGTGTTGCAGTGCCCAGGCCATCCACATAGCGATTAAACATACAAAAGGCAGCAGCAATCAAAACAGTATCGTGGATGGCTCGATCATCTGCCCCAGCGGCTCGTGCTCGATCAACATGAGTTTGGGTAACAAACTTGCCTCCCTGCTGTACGCCTAAGGCCAAATCGATCAACCGTTGCATTTTCTCCGACAGGCCAGAGTAATCTTGTTGATTAACAACCTAATCAACAAGATTAGCTGCGTCACCCGAAAACTGATGGCGAGCCGCCGCCGCATGGGCCTTGGTACAAAACTCACAATCATTGGCTCGTGACACCCGAGCGGCAATCAGCTCCCGCTCGGCGGGTGACAAGGAAGTCTATTCCCGCAACAGCTGCTGAGCTAAGTTCGCTAGGGTCTTTCCTGTATTAGGATAAGCAATCATCAGGCCACCAATACCTGGATAGGCATCTGGGGGTAAGGTGATATATGCCATTGAATGATCTCCTGTCTGAAATAATGTGAGAGTTTATGTTGAGCTGCCCATATAGGTTAACAAGTCGTCCAACATTAAATTGGCGGCAATATAGCCTACACCAAACCAGTGGGAGCCGACTTCATAAACGCGTTGCGCCTGCACCACCTTATGCCTCTCCACATAGACGTGTGAGGTTTTGCCAGTCGATGCCATCTTCGAAATCAAATACCACTGTGGGGGTAATTTGTGACATTAAAGAATTATTATCTGAAGTGGTAAAGATTTTACTGGAGAGTATTAAATCAGGCTGTCTTCGCCCAGAATTAGCTGAGGCCATTATCGATAGCATGATTGATCGCAGCCAATGGCTGCGGATATAGACTAGAGCATTTTACACTTGATTTCGCCTAGCCACTTAATATGTATCGCTCGCTACTGATAAGGCTAATGTGCTAGGTAATCGCTTAAAGGCCTTTTCTGTAAGTATTGGGTGTTGTTCCGGTGAGGTTACGAAAATGCTTGTTGAGGGCACTTTGGTTAGTAAATCCACAGTTTAGTGCGATCGCAGCAATGGATATTTTCTGCGGCTGTCGCAGCAGACTTTTGGCCAGCTCTATGCGCTGCTGAATCACGTATTTATAGGGCGACACCCCCATCGACTGTCGAAACAGGCGACAAAAGTAATATTGGCTCATTCCTAGGAGTTCAGAAATGTCTGCCAGCTTAATGTCTTGGTCTAGGTGAGACTGAATATAATCTAACGCCTGATCCAACTGATATTTAGATAGGCCACCTTCATATTCAGAAACCTCTAGGTTACGTGAGGCGTAGTTCTTTAGCAGATGAACCACTAAAGTATTAGTTAGGGAATCTACATAAAGCTGATCTAAGGAATCGCTTGTGCATATTGCTCTAGCCACTTGACCCAGAAGAGTTTTAATTAAAGAATCTTGGAGATTAAATCCTGAGACTATTTCAAAACGATTGATATCAAAAATATCTGAAACAGACCGAGCGATTACATCAGGTTTTAGCTGGAGCAGATTGTATTCATTAAAGGTTTTAATCTCGAATTGAGCAGACACACCTGCTGGAATGATTGAAATATCATTAGGGTGGCTAACAACATGTTTTTGAGCTGTAAACCCATCTGAGAACCAGGTAACATCGACATCTCCAGTGAGTGTTATGGCAATTGCATGAGCCTTGAATGTCATTTCAGGCATTTTGTGAGGCTGAAGCTTCACATGTTCAAAGAGTAGATGTCCTGATGATTTGGTTCTCTTGTCAATCAAACAGGGCTGTGCAATATCTGCAGGTGTATCAACAAGGACTCGTGTGACCATTGTTTTATTTCTCAATCAAAATCATGCTTTAAATCGATAAAAGGCTTTGCCTATAAGCCTTAGGAGTTGTACCGGTTAACGTGCGAAAATGTTTGCTGAGAGCACTCTGGTTAGAAAATCCACAGTCTAGTGCGATTGCAGCAATGGACAACGTCTGCGGTTGCCGCAGCAGGCTTTTGGCCAGTTCTATACGCTGTTGAATCACATATTTATAGGGCGACACCCCCATCGATTGACGAAACAGCCGACAAAAATAGTATTGGCTCATTCCCAGGAGTTCAGCAATGTCCGCCAGCTTAATCTCCTGGCCTAGATTAGACTCAATATAGTCTAAAACCCTATGTAACTGATACTTAGACAGACCACTGTTGTAATGTGGAATCTCTTTTTTGTGGACAGCATAGTGTCGCAACAGATAAACAAAAAGAGTATTAGATAAAGAATCAACATAGAGCCGATCTAAAGAAGACGCGGCATTCATCTTCTGAGTAAACTGGCGAAAAATTGTTTCTATAAACGAGTCGGCAATGCAAAACTGTGGAGACAGTTCGAACTGGCTGGCATCAACGATCTCTGATATGGCCCCATTCAGCGCTTCAGTTTTTAGCTGGAGGCAGTTATAACGATAGTCAGCCTGGGGCTCAATCGTGCACTGGGTAGACGTCCCAGCAGGATAAATGGCTATATTACCGGCTCGACAGGTATGCCGCTGGGTAGTAAAACCATCTGGGCAAAAGTTGGTACTGAGCTGCCCAGCAATTGGTAACACAATTAAATGATCGTGGAACGTAACCTCTGGCACAACACAGGGACGCACCTGCCCCCATTCAGAAACCACAGCGTTGAAAGCGTTTGATTCTTGATGAACCAAAAACGACTGTAAAACATCTGAGGGTCTTTCAACCAGGGGTTGCGAGAGCATATGATCAAACTCCTCAAGCAATTGATAGCTAATTTAGATTCTAGAGACAAGAAAAAGCAAATGTGATCTTGTCGCTTTTTATTGAATCTTGCAATTTATTTAAAAGTGCCGTGATACGGTGATAAGGCAGATGCTTAGAGCGCAAACTGATATTGAATCAATAGCTGTATGGCAACACTCCTATCGATGGTTGAAAAAACGGATAGCTTTGAATTTTTTTTTGAGTGCTCGTTTAACTGGAAACAACATGGGATTAAAAAGAGATTAATATTTTCTTTAGATTTATAATAAATGTTGTTCAGTGATACCGTCCAATACTCAATTAGCGTGAAATAATACCTTTTCAGTATGGATATTGATTTTTCAGTTCGGCAGCTGCGCTATTTTGTAGTGGTGGCTGAAGAATTAAACTTTACCCGTGCGGCAGAGAAACTGCAGATTGCTCAACCTCCACTAAGCAGACAAATTCAGAGTTTGGAGCAAACGCTGGGATTCAGGCTTCTAGAGCGAACCAATCGACGCGTGGCATTAACGGCGGCAGGGGATGTGTTTTTGACCGATTGTCGGCAAATTCTGACTAATTTAGAGCAGGGGATTAGATCCGCTCAGCGGGTAGCCCAAGGTGCAGCAGGACAGCTAATCATGGGATTTGAGGGAGCTGCTCATAATGACCTGATTTTGGAAATCATTCGTCAGTTTCGCGCTCAGTTTCCAGATATTGAGCTGATTATGGAAGAGATGCCATCAGGTAAGCAGGTGGATGCATTACGGCAGGGGCAGCTTGATGTGGGACTGATTGAGCCCATTGCGGCTGG
>JBCCJR010000253.1:0-7758 GCA_039045805.1 Cyanobacteria bacterium P01_C01_bin.118 | reverse complement strand
TCGCCAATGATGCTCATGCGATTAGCACGACCGCGTGGTGTACGGCTCAGCACCTCAACCGCCTCAATGGTGCCAGGATAGCCAAGCAGATCGCCCACCTCTTGTAAGGAAAACTGAGAACGCCAGCTATAGA
The DNA here is from genome assembly GCA_039045805.1 of Cyanobacteria bacterium P01_C01_bin.118. Lineage (GTDB taxonomy): Bacteria > Cyanobacteriota > Cyanobacteriia > Phormidesmidales > Phormidesmidaceae > Leptothoe. Next base: position 7,625 of record JBCCJR010000253.1, on the reverse strand, counting down.
CTGGAGCATTGTGATCAAAGTCGGGTACGCCCTTAAGGTAGGGAACGGCCTTAGACCAAACATGTTCAGAATTTTCGGTATGGCCACCGGAGGAGGAGTGAAATACAGCCTCGATTACTCGACCGCCGTGAGTAATCACTTTGCCGCTGGTGGCATCAACGGCAGATAGTGTGGAGGCAGCTTCGCCCTGGAGTCCTTTATAGACCTGGGAAGATTGAGTGCTATTGAGGTCAAATGTTTGTCCACTGGCTTTGTTACGGTGGTACAAGGCATAGGAACGAGCGGCCACGGCCTGCGATCGCAACGCCTCCTGAGGCCAGCTCGTAGGCATCTCACTACCTACCACGCTGTAGAGATAATCGTCTATATTCACATGATTAATGGCCGTCACACCATAATCCCCAGGAATCAGCTGCACCTTACCGCGATACCAGCGATCACCAATCCAGACCACACCATCCCCTGAGGGTTCTAACCAAAAACTACTGGATTCGCCAAAATTATCCCGACCGTCGGTAAGCTCTAACCGTCCCTGAATCTCATCTACGGTCAGGGGTTCTAACTCGGGCAGTTCCCAAATCGTTCGACCACGACTATCGCGAATCATACCGGTGGTCGAAGTCCCGATTTGCACTTGATCAACGTTTTTGCGAATCGCTACCCGCACATCTAATGCATTGGCAGGTAACACCCAAAGTAACCAGATTAGGGCACCCCACCAGCCGTAGCCAAAACGAGAGGACCGAGCAAGGACTTTAAGGGGCCAGAAAGTGGAAATATTAGTCATGGCAAATTTCAGGACTTAAAAGATGGCCAGGGGCTAAACGGGTTTTCTAGGAAATACCGATTAGGAGGGGCCATATTAAAACGTACTTAAATAGATCGAATGACTGGAATCAAGACTGTTGCCCGATCGCACTGAAAAAACAACGCGATTGAGAAATCGGATGAGCGGCTCAGCTCTCCTGAATTCTCAGAATAATATCCACAGGGGTATATGCCAGTTGGTGTGTGACAGTTTGCCAGTATTACCAACCGATTTAGCTTCGGATGATACCAGCTTGTGGAAACGATTTATGCAACTTAGCTTGCCCAAGTGGACAAATCTTGATGCAGTCCATCGATAGATCAACGTAGCGTTAACCCCTGCATTCGCCAGTATTTAATACTATCTCCAAAAAATAAGATGGTGACATCACACGAGTTACAACAAATTTGCTGACTCGTACAGCCGTCGCAGCATAGCCATAATTTTTTTGCCGTAGAGGGGATCTGCAGCCCAGCGACCGCTGAGTTGATCCACTAGCACCGCGCTACCTCGACTAACAAATCGGAAACGGGGATCTACCAGTTCCTGGACCAGGGGTTCTTTACTGGCATAGGCCTTGAGATGTTGAATTTGTGCCCTGACACCGATACGCGCACTAGGAAATGAGGCTCCGGCAGCATTCCCACCAATGGCTCCGATGCCAGCAAAGTTATTTTGAGACGCTTTGACATCACCACCAAAACGGAGAAAATTGGTCTCTACACACATCTGACAAAAGGCAATATCAAAGTTCACACCTTCAATGGTGCCTTCTTCACGGTAAATCTTGGGCAGGTCAGGGAAATCTCGCAGAGCGGATTCATTGTTGTTCTTGAGGAACATCATCAGGTTTACGCGGGAGGTGTTGCCGTGACCCATAATCTGGTCAATCAGCCCTGGACAGATGCCAAGGGCTGACTGGCTTTTAAGTTGTACCGTACGACTGGCGGCATCCCAGCCAATGGAAATATTAAAGTCCCGCAGATCAACGGTTTTGACATAGACCACATTGCCATAACGCACCCGTCGAATGTCGCTGGCGCTACTCAGGTCAATGCCCAGGCGATCGGCCAGATCCACTGGCAAATAGGAGTTGTTATTGACGATGATGCCTTTTTCGTCGTAAGCGCCGCCGTTGATGGTGATATTGACAGGGGGAAATTGTGGTTCAGTCGGGGTGGGACTGTTACCGGTAATGGCTCGACTCCAGGAGGCCAGACCATCCGCTAAACCCAGAGCAAAATCACGACGACGACTTAATAGCAGGCTGCGATCTCGATCGTTAGTAAGATAGCCCAACTCCATCAATAAAGAAGGAGGCTCTATCTGACGGCAAAAGGCCAATCGTCCCATGCCAGCTGCCGTATCCGGCTTAGCCCCACGGCTAGGTAACTGGGGCACTCGCCGTAGCAATGCCAGCAGCATCAGCTCAGCATGAGATTTGCGCGCTTCATTATTGGCAATGTAGTAGGTGGTTGCCCCTCGCACATCCTTATTTTCAAATCCCCCTACGTGGATCTCCAGGGCAATATCCCCGGCACGGTTACGGTCGTTAACCCAACGAATGCTCTGCTGCAGGCTGAGGTCATCAGGGACTGACAGTACAGTAAATCCCCGCGATCTTAGCTCCGGTACAATCAGGTCTCGGATACGGATCATCTCTTGAGCTTCGGTGATACCGTCAACCTTTACCCCAGAATCTTGAAGTCCATTTTCAAAGCCACCGTGGCCTGCAGAGATAAAAATTTGTGCCATGTGCCCCTGTAAAGCGTTCTAGTCCATGGGTAATGCCAATTTCCCAGCAAGGATACATCAATTTCCCGATATCTGGGAAATCGAAACATGATATTGCAGACGTTAGCCAGCGTTCGCAGAATACCCATGCAAGTATTCTTTAAACAATGAATAAGTACATCTGCTGATTTTGAGGTCATCGTTTATGTCAAATCAACACCACACCCAATAGCGAAAATGCCAATCGTATTTTTGATGCAGCCATCGATAGTGGCAATTTATATCGCATTGGTATCGCCGCCCATAGCTATGTAGACACTTGGGCCCATCAGAACTTTGTTGGTTACTACGATTCTCTTAATCGCATGTCAGGATTGGTTAGTCGGGCGTTACCAAATATTGGCCATGCTGATGCTAAACACTATCCTGACTGGCCAGCGCTGATTTGGAGAGACTGTCGCCTGACCCAGGAAACTGTAGACAATAAACAACGATTTCTTGAGGCTGCCACACATCTTTTCAAAAAAATACGATGTTTTGTTAATCCCAGCTGTAGTCACGAAGAGATGCTGCAAGATATGGTCAGCCTTCACCATGACCTGAGTCAGGCAATCGGGGAAACAGATTCTACCAATCAGGACAGATCTTTATGAATTCAGCGATATCGCGATCTCAGCCAGCAGAAGCACTATGGACAAAGACGTTTACCACTGTTTGATCCTAAAGCCTGGTTTCATGAAGCCATTGACCATCAGGTGCGAGGGATTTCTGATGATTTCACCTTGTTGACAAGTATCAATTCCTGGAAAGATCGATATCTATGGAAAGACAATTACCAGAATACCCACTGGTACCAGTTTCAAGAAGCCGCCAAACTTCAACAAACAGCAGCATGGGGGATTTTACAAGAGACCTCTTTTCGAGGATTAGCACTCGTTAATCTGTAAAGCGATAAATAAATAGTCTTATTTGTCACTTACTAAGTATGTATTCAAAACATTAAGCAATGTGGCAAACAAGAATAAGAAACCCAGAGACTCACCTATGTTAGATATTAAGGCCCCTTATACAAATGAGGCCAGTACCTAACTAATTGGATTTTCAAGTAAGGTACGAATGCTTTGGATGAGCCTTTTCGCCTTGGTTTATCCATTCCCCCTGATTAGCAGACTAGGATAACTGGCTAAGCCACGTTGGAGGCTCCATGGAAACAACACATATCGCATTTACTCAGGCTGAGCCAGCTGGCTCTACGAATACAGCTGGCCATGATGGGGGGACTATTTTTGTGGGCACAAGTGTCTTAATTTATGTGTTACTGCTATTTGTGCTAGCCCCCAGACGGCTTGCGTTGAGTCGTCGTAAGTCTTCTTTATAGCTCTTATTTGCAGTATCTATCGTTGCTGCTTTTGGCTGAGTTGCCACGGCTTTATAAATGTAGGCTTAACAGGACCACACTGAGCCCTGTGGTGATCACATTAGTTGCTGCACATCATACTTTTTGCGGCGAACTCTGTATTCAAGCAAAATGTTTTGTGATGTTTGTAAGATTTTTTGAAAATCCCCTAAGCCTTGCCAAGCAAAAGCTAGCGCAGACATAGGGGGTGTCGCCCCCATAGCGAGGTCTTGAAAAAACTAGAGACTAATCGATACAGTAACTGAGTGACTAGGTAAATACTTTCACCCAGTCATCACAACAGTTACTACTTTAAGGGCGAACGAGGGGACTCGAACCCCCGAATGGTGGAACCACAATCCACTGCCTTAACCACTTGGCTACGCTCGCCATGTTTCGGATTTCTATAATATCACCCCTGTTAGGCGATTACATGGTTTTCATAAATATTTTGCGACTAAAAAGTTAACTGTCCATTGGGTTGGGTTTACTAAGCACAGCCGTAGTGGAAGCTTTGGCCATTTCATCAAAGATGAAAATGGCATCAAACACAACAGAATTAAGATTCAATACCGTAGATACTAGAATGTTATGTAGTGTTCTTGGTCAGTGGCTGTGTACATCAGCTATTTGGACTTAGAGTCAAATTATGAGTGGGGATTGCTGTCCCTCAGATTGAGTGTGTGGAGTTGATAAGTCTTTTTCAGGTCTTTAGATGTAAGTGTTTCGGCTGCAGGCACTGTTTTGGTTTGCTAGTAACTCGTTAGATTTGCTGCTAGGCTGGAGAGCTTATGCATTTTTAGAAAACCAAACTTCTTGTGTGGCTTTGAGTAGTCGTCGGGCAGTAAGTCCGGCATTTTTTTCCGTTCAGACCTTTTAATTAAAAGCCTCTCGTGACATCTATCGCTTATCTTTTAATTTCCCATGGTAGTCGTGATCCACGCCACCAGACATCGCTTAATCGACTGGCGCAGCTGGTTAGGGAAAGGCTCAATCCGTCTTTGGTGGATCCTTGGAGCCCCCAGTCATTGCCTTCTTTAGCGTCAGAGGATAGAGCGGTCGGTTTGACGGTTTTGGGTTCACATCGTTTGGGGACGTCTCGTAAAGCGAGCAAAGACGGTTTGCATGAAATGGCTGTATTGACCGCTGAACCCCCTGTAAATGGGGCTTCTGCTCCAGTGCAGCTGCCTAGGGAGCGCGTGATTGTCGGTACAGCCGTGTTGGACTTTGCTTTATTACCTTTACATGAGCAGATTTGTGAATTTGGGCGGCGACTGAGTTCTGCAGGAGTTGAAAGGCTGCGGCTGATACCTTTGTTTTTGCTGCGAGGTAAACATGTGATGGAGGATATTCCCCATGAAGTTAGTCTGGCTCGCAGGCAGTTGCAGGGAGTAATTGATTTGGAGATAGAGGAGCCTATTGGCAGTGGTCAGAATATGCCCAGGTTGATTACTAGTCGCTTTTCCCATTCTCCTGGTAGGGGCCGTTTACTGATTGCCCATGGCAGTCGCCGACCTAAGGGCAACCGAGCCGTCGATATCTTAGCAAAGTCATTGGGGACAGAGGTTGCCTACTGGACCGTGGATTCTGATATTGAAAATCAGACGATTCAGCTGATGCAGCAGGGCTGTTCTTCTCTGACGATTTTTCCTTATTTCTTATTTGCTGGTAGCATTACGGATGAGATCGCACATCTGACGGAGGAACTGGCTGAGCGTTTTCCCAGGACTAAGTTTCGACTACTGCCACCGCTGGGTGCTACAGCAGATGTAGCTAATCTGGTTGTGAGTTCGTTCGCAAGCCGCACCGTATAGATTAGGCCAAGCAACGTTTTGGCCGCCCTTCACAGAGCACGATCAGAACATTATAAAGTAGGGTTAAGAATATCTTAAGCACCGTTGAAGAGGTTTATTCCCCTTTGCTGTAGTGATTGTGGCAAAAATACTGAAGTGTGTTTGTCACAATCGATGCATATTGATTTTCCTCCCCCATCCCAAAGCAATTCAGATGTCCTATTTCCATAATCAGGCCGCCTTTGGCAAAGTGTATCTAGTGGGGGCTGGTCCGGGTGATCCAGGGCTGCTAACTCTTAAGGCTAAAGGGTTGCTAGATCATGCCGATGTAGTCATCCATGATGCTCTGGTCAGTCCTCCCATTCTGGCAATGGTTAACCAGCAGCGCACCCATATTATTGATGCTGGCAAACGTCGTGGCCGCCATTCTATGGCGCAGTCTGAGATTACTGAGCTACTAATTGAACAGGCCAAGTCTAATGCTGTTGTGGTCAGGCTCAAAGGAGGAGATCCGTTTGTGTTTGGCCGGGGCGGCGAAGAAATGATGGGGCTGATAGAGGCTGGGATTGATGTTGAAGTAGTGCCAGGGATTACGGCTGGGATTTCTGCGCCCGCCTATGCAGGCATTCCGGTAACCCACCGGGACCATAGTTCATCAGTCACCTTTGTGACGGGACATGAGGTGGCTGGCAAATATCGCCCACAGGTCAATTGGTCTGCAGTAGCGCAGGGGGCAGAGACGATTGTGATTTATATGGGTGTGCACAATTTGCCCAACATTGTGGCTGAATTGACCGCCGCTGGTATGGCATCGGAAACACCGGTGGCGCTGGTTCGCTGGGGTACTCGACCAGAACAGGAAGAACTGATCGGTTCTTTGGCTACAATTGTTCAGCAGGTGGAGGAGCAGCAGTTTCAAGCTCCTGCGATCGCAGTGATTGGGCAGGTTGTCAGCCTCCATCAAATTTTGGCTGCAGCCTCACCCACACATTCTCCCCATTGGGCAGCAATTCAATCGTGATGCCAATTCACCTATGGAAACGCTCTGGAAAATTTAGAGGCAGCAGGCAGTGGGTGAGCACAGTGAGGATATCGAAGTTTTAGGACTATCGGTAAACGACGATGGGGGAGATCGCGTTGATCGATGGCTTTCCCAGCATTGTGAGCTGTCCCGTAACCGCATTCAAAAGCTGATTGAGCAGGGTGCTATCAGTATCAATGGTCAGACCTGTACCAACAAAAAAGTAACGGTACAGTCTGGAGATTTTTTACAACTCAAAATACCAGCGGTGGAACCCTTTGAGCTACTGCCGGAAGTGATTCCTCTGGAGATTTTGTATGAGGATGAGTTTTTATTGATAGTCAATAAACCGGCGGGGATGGTGGTGCATCCGGCACCGGGGCATCCTAATGGCACCCTGGTGAATGCGGTCCTGGCCCACTGTGGCGATCAGCTAACGGGGGTGGGCGGTGTTCAGCGACCTGGCATTGTCCATCGTTTGGATAAAGATACGACGGGGGCCATGGTGGTAGCCAAGACGGAACCGGTGCTCCATCATCTACAGGGACAAATCCAGTCAAAAACGGCTCAGCGGGACTATTTAGGGGTGGTATTTGGGGTGCCGAAACTACCCGACGGTCAGGCTTGGGGTACTACAGATACTCCTATTGGTCGGCACCCCAAGGATCGTAAAAAGATGGCAGTGGTGCCCGTTGAAAAAGGAGGGCGTCGAGCGGTTACGCACTGGCGAGCTCAGGAACGGTTGGGTAACTATACGCTGATGCACTATCGATTAGAAACAGGACGCACCCATCAAATTCGGGTGCATAGTGCCATGATGGGCCATCCGATTGTGGGAGATGTCGTTTACGGTGCTGGGCGGTCTGTCGGTGT
>JBCCJR010000252.1:0-7800 GCA_039045805.1 Cyanobacteria bacterium P01_C01_bin.118 | reverse complement strand
GGTTTGCTAAATGGCCTACTTTACGCAGTAGACCCGGTATGATGGATGCCATAGCTATTCAGAGAGGTTGTTCGTTAACAAAACCTTAGATCCTGGATAGCTTTTCTGTCTATTTTTCTCGCTTTTCTGTCCGGACTATTGGAACTAATGAGCTTGAGTGGTCGTATGGCTTTTGAATCAACTTCTTCCTTACTATTTCCTCCAACAAGCCGAACATTTGTTACAAGTTCTGAATCACCACTAAAATCATCTAGTGCGTTTACGATAATATTTCTTTTTTCCCTGTCTAAAAGCTCAAACTTTAGGCTATCTAAACTCTTTTTTTGGTCTAATTCAACCAGCTTTTTAAGAGGTACACTGGAGGGAAGTGCTATGTCAGATTTTATTTTTAGGATTGCAGGTAGCAAGTGTTGCAAATTGCTCGCTTGTTCCTTTCCAATTTTGTAAGGCCTAAATTCTCCTTTTTCAGGCAAATATACGGTCAAATCCTCAATATTTTTTCGGAACAATAAAATGCGGTCAAAGGTGACATTTTCAGGAATATCTATTACTTTCCGAAAGTTTTCTTCTTCAAACCGAGAAAACCCAGACCACTCAGTTCCAAAATCAGGATATTTTAGTTTATTGTGCCTAACAGTAAATAGAGATGAATAACGACAAAAATCACTCCTTAGAATTTCATTGCCAGTGATAGCCTTCTCAATAGCACTTAGTAAATGAGATTTTCCAGATTCATTAGCACCAACAATGGTAGTGATTTTACTTTCGATGGGTACCTCAATATAGGGATAAAAAGCATCATTCATCTTCTCCCAAGGCTTAGGTTTCACACGGTCGTCGTTTTTTCTTAAGAAGTCATCATTGAAAGATTTATAGAAGCGGACGAAGACTTTCTTAAGGTGCATAAGACAGACAGAAGTAGTAAGTTAGTACTTTATCAGTGATTTTCTAGTTATATCAGCAGTGCAAGAGACATGCCACCCAATAGCTGTAGAACACTTGCGTCTCCATACAACTAATCAACAACTGATAAAGCCCTGGATTCTTTACCAAAAAAGAGTCTTAACCTGAGCAATGCAGTTTATTTTAGCCTCTCAAACTAGGCAACAACACTATACTTTGAGATAACTGTCATACTCTCAAACAGTCCATCTTCAGTCCAAAAATGAGACTGGCCGTTACAGGCGATATTCATGTGGTCATGAAAAGCAGCAACAGTCAACATATTTAGAGCCTCAAGCCTTTTCGCTATGCTTTTTTACTCTAGGAAAGACTGACCTTCTCATTGCCCAGTGCTAATCCCAAACGTACAACTGGCCCAGCACCTTGCACACCTTACCCCCCACTGCAACCGATAATCATGTTTGCCTTGGTTCGGATATCTATACAACCTAAGCTTCATCAGCGTTGCTCACTGATGAAACTCGGGATCTGACAACATTACTTGTCATCGCTTTGACCCAAAACCTGGTCGATAGCAGTCTCTGTACTGCTTAAAAATTTTCTGAGTTCTGTCAACAGTCGTCGGAGAACCACTAACTGCTGACTACGAGTTCCCCCGGCGAACCTACCGGTATGGCCCCCCTACCTATTTGTTCCAATAATTCAGATACACTCAACCCATAAGAGTCAGCCATATCCATCAAACCCTGTTTGCCATCCGGTGAAAGGGAAGCATTGAGGCGTTCAGTTTTTGGCTGACCATGCTCACTATGTCCAGCTTTCGGCATCTTCAAGAGCCTGGTGAAGAACGCCCATATTATACGCATAAACCTGGGAAACCTAATACTGCAATTACTTTCGTACTTATGTAAATAACTCGCTTCCATCGCTTGCATTATACACAATATATTTATTATATTATGCGCAATATAGCTTAAAGGTCCTTTTCTATGGGACATCAAGCGGGCTGAATTACATGGTCTTAAACAGAACACGACCTGGTATGGGTTTCTTGTTACGCCGGACCATTTATCAAAACCACAGCAGCTTGTTATTCCATACCGTGACCAGACAATAAGGAACGGGTTTTCTATGAAAATTGCTGGGTGTGACTGTGGGAAAGACAGTCTCTATGTTTGTGTGCTTGACCAAATCCCAAAAGACCTCAAGTCCTTTAGCAGAAGCTATAAGCCAAATGTTGTTAAGGCCAATAGGGAGGGCATTGATTGGCTCTTAGAACAAGATGCTGATTGTTATGTCTTAGAACCCACTGGCTCTTACTCATACCTGTGGATTGACCAGCTCAAGAAGCATGGCAAAGACGTCAGGCTTGTCAGCCCAATTCGAGTCAGAGCCTATTGCCGTTACAAAAATATTTTTAATAAGGCAGATAAGCCCGATGCAGCTGCGATCGCATCCTATTCACTCGAAAACTATAGCGATACCCACGCATTTCTAGGCACTGAGCAAATGGAACTGAGGGAATTATATCTCTCACTTAAAAGCACCGTGCGTAATCGTAATCCTCTAGCTAATCGTTTAGGACAAAGGCTTACTTACGAATGCCCCGAAATAGCTCCCACAGTTGAGAAATGCCAACGTCCCTGGATGGACAAGAAGCCCCCAGCAATTCTTAGGCGCATAGCTGAGGAAGGCGAAGATCGAGCACCTTATTGGAAGCAGCGACAGGCGCGAATAGAGAACACAATCGGGCGTGGGTTGAGCCAGCATTCTAAGGAATTGGCTAAAGAACTCTGCAACTTCCATAGGATGGAATACTCACTTGAATGTCAAATAGCCGAACTGGTGTCAAATGAAAAATTCGCTCAATACCAGTCCATATTCGATCAGTTCTGCCTGCCTCCCAAAACCAGAGCAGCTATCTTAGGAGCTATCTATCCCTTCGAATCATTTCTAAATGAGCATGCCGGACAGATTATCGAATATATCCCTGGCGATTTCAGTAAACGCAAAGACAAGCTAACTAAACGAAACCGCAGTGAAGCAAGTTTCAAGCTCGCCCTTGGTATAGGAAAAGTACAGGTTCAGTCTGGCAAAAAGCTTGAATGGAAAGCTGGCGGCCCCAAACATGTACGCACTGCAATATGGATATATGTATCAGTTGTAATTGTGATTCTTGGCAAAAGCAATAAGACTAGAGAGAAGGATATTGAAAAGCTTGTGAATACCCTAGGCAACTCCAAACAAAGCCATTGGCTAAATGAATCACTTGTAAGTGCAGCCACAGATTATATGGAAGTGCCAAGACATGTCGCGGCCCTCAGACTGCACTATAAGTTTGCCAGACCAAATGAAAAAGACAAGCTCCGCAGAGCAGCGACAGCTTCAAGATTTGTCCGCAGTCTTTATAAAGAGCTCGTCAAAGAATTTGCTGTAAAGTAATGTAAAGTAAACAGCAACTATAGGTTAACGCTCCACAGATATAGCTATGGAGAAAGTTCTGTTAAGGGACGTTCTGTTAACCTAAACTTCATAGTCTTATGCGCGTGTAATCACCTTTGCACTCGCAAAGGCAGTGATTTAGCGCCCCCCCTCCTTTTAAAAAGCACGTTTTTATATATAGCTAGGTTTACACTTCTATGGCACTAACAACGGCCCCAGAGCAAATTGACCGGATTGTGGGCAACTACCACCACAATCCCTTTGAAGTTCTCGGTCCCCACCGCATTCAGCTCGATGGCAAAGACGTTTGGACTGTGCGGGCCTATCTGCCAAAAGCCGAAGCTGCCTGGGTTGTACTACCTGATAGTCGTAAGGAAATCACCATGTCTAACGACCACCATGGTGATTTTTTTGAATGCTTGCTTGATGTGGAGGACCTGGCCAGCTATCAACTGCGCTACAAAGAAGCCGGACATGAGCGCGTCGTCTATGACCCCTACGCGTTTCGCTCTCCCCTAGTAACCGAATACGACGCCCACCTGTTTGCGGAAGGCAACCACCATCGTATCTATGAAAAACTAGGTGCCCACCCCACCACTATTGATGGCATCGCCGGTGTGTACTTTGCTGTATGGGCTCCTAATGCTCGTAATGTGTCGATCTTGGGAGACTTCAACTCCTGGGACGGTCGCCAGCATCAGATGAACATTGGCCATGGTGGTATTTGGGGCTTGTTTATCCCAGAACTTGCCGTTGGCACTTCCTACAAATACGAAATTAAAAACCACGAGGGACACATCTACGAAAAGTCTGACCCCTATGGTTTTCAACAGGAGGTCCGCCCCAAAACCGCGTCTATTGTGACGGACCTTGATAGCTATGAATGGCAGGACGAGTCCTGGATGGAAACCCGCCGTCATCGAGATCCGATGGCTCAGCCGGTCTCTGTCTATGAGCTGCACCTAGGTTCCTGGATGCATGCCTCTTCGAATGAACCGGCAAAACAGCCCGACGGTACCGATGCGCCTGTAGTTACAGTGGCTGATCTAAAACCCGGCGCTCGTTTTCTCACCTATCGTGAATTGGCCGATCAGCTGATTCCCTACGTAAAGGACCTGGGCTTTACCCACATTGAGCTGCTTCCGGTGGCTGAGCATCCCTTTGACGGGTCCTGGGGCTATCAGGTGACCGGTTACTATGCCGCTACCTCCCGCTACGGCTCCCCTGAGGACCTGATGTACTTTATCGACCAGTGTCACCAAAACGGCATTGGTGTCCTGGTGGACTGGGTACCCGGGCACTTTCCTAAGGATGGCCATGGTTTAGCCTTCTTTGATGGCACTCACCTTTATGAGCATGCCGACCCCCGCAAGGGTGAACATAAGGAGTGGGGCACCCTGGTGTTTAACTATGGCCGCAATGAGGTCCGTAACTTCCTGGTGGCCAATGCCCTGTTCTGGTTTGACAAGTACCACATCGATGGCATTCGCGTAGATGCGGTGGCTTCAATGCTCTACCTGGACTACAACCGCAAGCACGGCGAGTGGGTAGCCAATGACTACGGCGGTCGTGAAAATATCGAAGCCGCTGACTGTCTACGTCAGGTGAACCACCTGCTATTTAGCTACTACCCTGGCATTCTGTCCATCGCCGAAGAATCCACCTCCTGGCCCATGGTGTCCTGGCCCACCTATGTTGGCGGTCTAGGTTTTAACCTCAAGTGGAATATGGGTTGGATGCACGACATGCTGGACTACTTCAGCATGGACCCCTGGTTCCGTCAGTTCCACCAGAACAACGTCACCTTTAGTATCTGGTACGCCTTTAGCGAGAACTTTATGCTGGCCTTGTCCCATGATGAAGTGGTGCACGGCAAGAGCAACATGATCGGCAAAATGCCCGGTGATGAATGGCAGAAGTTTGCCAATATGCGGTGTCTGTATACTTACATGTTTACGCACCCAGGTAAGAACACCCTGTTTATGGGGATGGAATTTGGCCAATGGAAAGAGTGGAATGTATGGGGCGATTTGGAATGGGAGCTACTAAATTTCCAGCCTCACCAGCAACTCAAAACATTCTTTACTAAGCTCCATGAGACCTATAAAAGTGAGTCTGCATTGTATACTCAAGACTTTGACCAGCAGGGCTTTGAGTGGGTTGACTGTAGCGACAACAGCCATAGCGTCGTGGCCTTTATTCGCCGGGCTAAGGACAGTGATGAGTTTATCGTTACTGTTTGCAACTTTACCCCACAGCCCCATAGCCACTATCGCGTCGGTGTCCCAGCCAAAGGCTACTATCGCGAAATCTTTAACAGCGACTCCCGCGAATTTGGCGGTAGCAATATGGGCAACCTTGGTGGCAAATGGTCAGACGACTGGGCTTACCACAATCGGCCCTACTCGTTAGATATCACCCTGCCCCCACTGGCGACGGTGGTATTTAAGCTGGACCCAGCCCGGACATCTTCGGCAGCCCTGTCTGGATTTGCGTAAATCTGTATAAAACCAATCCATAAAACGTCGTAGGAGCATTGCATGCAATGCTCCTACGACGTTTTTTTATTTACTGCATTCCCACCGTTTCCCAATCCTTTGACCTGGGGCCAAACAGCTCAGCTGCGTTTTGTTCAGCGGTTTTGAGGGACGGATGCCATTCCCTAAAGGCATAGTCTCCGCTTAGTTCGACGGCAAGTAAGCAGTATCCGTGACCATCAAACTCAATCGTTAGACGAACAGTTGTTCCATGCATTAGTTCGACTGGTTTTTTAGGCACTCCCTGTGGGATTTGCCACGAACGGATTTGCTTAACCACCACAGAAGGCATGAATTATGAATAATTTGCCTTTAGAGACAAATTATTGACACAACTTATTGACACAACTTATCCTTATACGTGATATTGCGGCTAATTCCGTAATAAATTAATCCACACCCCATGACAATCAATGTCCGTATAATCACTTAGTTCTCGCTCTGAACATAGGTCTGGCTTTGCTCTTCAGCCGTTAAATCGGCCAAGGAAATGTCGTTTCTTAGTACACGACCGGTGGGACCCACGATCTGTCGGGGCAAGGTTTGAGTGTCCACTAGCTCCATACGATTCATGTTGTAGGTGGTGTAGACGGTGTCACCGGTATCAAAGAAAAAGTCCAGAACCGTCAGGGTTTGCATGGCGGCATCGGTGCGATATAGCCAGGTGCGGGGGCCGCTGCCGAGGGCTCCGCAGTGGAGTAGTTCCAGGTCACCAGCATGACCAGGGTAATAGGCATGGTGGTGGCCACTCATGTAGGTGTGGACATTGTGACGCTCCAATAGGGCCTGGAGCTGGTCGGAGTTATTTAGGAATTCACCGTTGCGATCGCGACCCTGGGAAATGGCATACAGCGGTAAATGCCCCAGGGCAATGCGAAACTTTGCCTCCTGGGCTGCCGCGCTGCCCAGCTGCTGGTCCGCCCAGGCTACCTGGGCAGCGGGCACATTGGCTGACGATGCATCCCACACGATATAAAAAATATCGTTTTGCTTAAAGCTGTAGTAATAGGGAAAATCTCCCGTATCGATGTATTGCAGGTCCAACTCATTTTGGTGAGTCTGCCAGTAGCGGGTGGTGACATCGCGGTCGATGGTGTAGATGTAGCTGCCATCGTCATAGGTCTGATTAGACGCATCGTGATTGCCGATGGTCAACGCGTAGGGAATATTGGCCGCTCGAATTGGGTTCAGGATCAGCTTGTCAAATCCATCCCACATCGCCTCTACTTCCGGAGTCGCTAGGGATTTACTTTGCCCCGCCACCATGTCACCCATACACAGCAGAATATCTGGCTCCCACTGGGGCAGGATGGAGACGCCTTCCATTACTTCTCCGCGATAGTCTACGGCACCGTAACGGGAGTTCATATCGCTGATGACTACGGCGCGTACATCGCCGCGTTTGGGGGCGAAGAGTTCGGTGGGGCCGATGGGTTGGTTGAGGTTGGGGTGGCGTTTGGTGTTAATGGGGGAGGGGGCAGCAGGGGAGGGAGGGGGAGAGGGGGAAGAGGGGGAGGAACTAGTGACCGATTGGGCGATGGGGCGGCTGGAGCAGGCTCCGATGGCTAGGCTACTGAGCAGGATAAAGCGACGCCGATTGAACATGGAAAGCGGAGAGTTTTAAGTGTTATGGGCAAGTTAGCGCAGGGGATGAAAGACGTAAAGTATTTTGGATGCTGGGCGATCAGAATCTATATCCTTCAAAGGGTATTACCCTAGTAGGGTGCGAACATGCTCGCACCCTACTAGGAACCCACAAATTTCACTGGGAAGCAGTGCTATGACAGCGATCAAAATTCAACCTATGCGTTGGACGATTGACGATTTAGAGGGTCTTCCTGAAAATGGCAATCGCTACGAAATCATTGATGGAGAACTATATACGCCCCGTGCGCCCCATGTGGACCATCAGGATGTG
>JBCCJR010000251.1:0-7833 GCA_039045805.1 Cyanobacteria bacterium P01_C01_bin.118 | reverse complement strand
GTAGACGCTATCAATAAAGCTTTTTTGAACAGTTGCTACTATCGATATCAAGAGGAGACACTTGGGCACATTGAATTTGAAATAGACGTGCCTTTTTATACCTTCATGTCGTCCCAGCCTATACAAGCTCCCCAAGAGCCCATCCTCGAAAAACCTGGCATTAAGTGGTCCTGGTTAACTCTTTGCTGTGTTAGTCTCGCCTCTGGTTTCTTATATTTAGTTACCGCAGATATCACCTCCGCTATTCAGCTCACCCAAAATCCAACTGAGCAGCAACCATAATCTCATTGCCACATTCCTAAAAACAAAGCCCCCACCATCTCTTTAGAGAAAACAGTAGGAGCTCTATATTTAGAGGCTATTTATAGGAGAGTCTAGTCTCTAAAACCGTGTTCAGATGCACAAACGCGCTAAACGGGAGCAGTTTCCTTGGCCCACTCAGTATGGAACACACCTTCTTTGTCCACACGCTTGTAGGTGTGAGCGCCGAAGTAATCGCGCTGAGCCTGGGTGAGGTTCTGAGGTAGCTGAGCCCGGCGATAGCTATCAAAGTAATCCAGAGACGCACTAAAGGCAGGAACTGGCACACCATACTGGGCTGCCATTGCAACCACATCGCGCCAGGCGGACTGCCGGTCCAGAATCGTCTGCTTAAACTCAGGGGCTAGCAGCAAGTTGGGTAGGGCAGGATTTTCAGAAAATGCATGCTTAATCTTATTGAGGAAACGGGCGCGAATAATACAGCCACCTTTCCAAATACGAGCGCACTCACCTAGATCTAGGTCATAGTTGTAAGTCTCGGATGCCTTACGCAGCAGAGCCATACCCTGAGCATAAGAACAAATTTTAGAGCAATACAGCGCATCTCGAATCTTATTGACCCAAAGGGTGGTGTTCTCAGTGATCTTGCCATCAGGACCACTAATCTCTGTGGATGCTGCTACCCGCTCATCCTTAAGGGAGGACATAATCCGGGCATTAACCGCCGCTGTAATGGTGGGAATACTCACCCCCATTTCCAAGGCATTCATTACTGTCCAGCGGCCCGTACCCTTTTGACCGGCTGCATCTAAGATTTTTTCTACCAGAGCCGTATCGCCCTCAGTCTTAGTAAAAATATCAGCCGTAATTTCAATCAAAAAGGAATCCAACTCCTCAGTTGTATTCCACTGGGCAAAGATTTCATGGAGCTGCTGATGGCCCAGACCCAAAACATTTTTCATCAAGTCATAGGCTTCGGCAATGAGCTGCATATCACCATACTCGATGCCATTATGCACCATCTTGACGTAGTGACCAGCACCACCGGAGCCGATGTAGGTAACACAGGGACCATCATCCACCTGGGCAGCAATTTTTCTGACAATGGATTCGATGGACTCATAGGCAGCACGGGTACCACCGGGCATTAAACTAGGACCATTCAGGGCCCCTTCTTCACCGCCGCTTACACCCATGCCAATAAAGCGAAAACCAGCAGCCTCAAGTGTTTTTACCCGACGCTCGGTGTCTTCATATAGGGAGTTGCCACCATCGATGATCATGTCATCGGGATCAAGCAACGGCATTAGCTGCTCAATCACGGCATCCACCGGTTTACCCGCCTTAACCATCAGCAAAATCTGACGAGGGCGCTCCAGGGACGCGACAAATTCCTCCAGGGAATAGGCAGCCACAACATTTTTGCCAACTGCTCGATTCGCCATAAAGGCATCGGTTTTTTCGCGAGATCGATTGTAAACAGAAATCGGAAACCCGTTGCGCTCGACGTTGAGGGCTAGATTTTCCCCCATTACCGCCAGTCCAATTACTCCAAAACTTTGTGCCATAACCTATTTCCTAGTGTTTAAAGGGTGGTCATGCCCAAACGTTGAATTTCTCGTAGTGAAAACTCAACGTTTGAACATAGTATTAGCGCTGTCTTGGCTACCAGCCTAGACACATTTTTCTAAAACAGTGACGGACTCATAGGTTTTCTTCAAACTCCATGGAATAAGTCTGTATTCGAAGTTTTATTTGTTACTAAACCTCCTAGTTTTTCGGAAAAACTAGGAGGTTTTTGCATTTAACAGTACAATTGCACTATTCAGCAATCCAATACAAGCTTGCAATGACGGCTTTGTTATGAAGACGACCCATGGTTATCTGGGGTTACGGCATGATGTAGCAAAACCTGAACCGGTACCTTTGTGATAGAGGTTTGACTGGAGGTTTGACTGAGGTTTTACTTATTAACACCTTCACAGTTAGTATCGGTTTGAGTCACTTATTCGTTGTTAAAAGTTTTTTAGCTCCCAACTTGCGTTATGCCTACTTCCAAGATGAAGCTCCTTAGCATTGACCTGGGTCGTACAGCCACAAAAACCTGTGTTAAACGCAACCAAAACGATGTGGTGCTTGTTCCTTCGAATGTTGCTCATCTGACAGTGGAACAGGCTCGACGGGGTGGATTTGAGTCGCAGCCGAGCGATCCGCTGTTAGATATGTGGCTGGAGTATCAGGGCAAGGGCTATGCCGTTGGTCATTTAGCGGCTGATTTTGGGGCTGATTTGGGGGTGGGTCAATCAAAGGTGGATGATGCCTTGGTTAAAACGTTGGCCTGCGTGGGCTATTTTGGCCTCAAGGGCAACCTCGGTGTGGTGCTGGGACTGCCGTATCACTCCCAAGAACAGTTTGATAGCGAAAAGGCAGAAATTATCAGTCTGCTCACGTCGCCCCATGTGATGGTCTATCGAGGGCAGTCGATGGAAATTAATGTGGAGAAGGTTTGGGTAATGCCCGAGGGCTATGGCAGTCTGATCTGGAGCGAAGCTCAAAGTAAGCGTTCCTCCAGTCCTGACTTTCCAAATTTATCTGTGGCTATTGTGGATATTGGCCATCAGACGACGGACTTTCTGGCCATTGATCGTTTTCGATTTGCCCGTGGGGCTTCTCAGAGCGAGTCCTTTGGAATGGCTCAGTTTTATGAGCGGGTGGCGGCCCAAATTGATGGTGCCGATAGTCAATCCCTGTCGCTGATTTCTGCAGTACATAATGCCGAAGGAGAGCGGTTTTATCGCCCAAAGGGAGCGGCTCGTCCTACGGATCTAGATGAGATTTTGCCCAGTCTGCGTAAGAGTTTTGCCCGTGAGCTGTCCCAAAGGTTTCTCAGCTGGCTACCGGAGCGCGCTACGGATGTGATTGTGACCGGCGGTGGTGGCGAATTTTTCTGGAGCGAGCTGCGGCCTCTATTGAAGGAGGCCAGGCTCAAGGGGCATTTGGCTAAGCCTTCACGCCAGGCCAATGCTCTGGGACAGTACATTTACGGTGAGGCTCAACTAGCTAACCTCAAGGCGGCAGCAAGCTAGTTTTCAATCGTCTAGCTGGTATCACCGAATTACATATATTGATATTGACGGGCTGCCCCTGACCGTGCGTTATTAGGGGCAGTATTTTTGCTGCTGGCTGTATGATTACCCGATCTATCCGTAAGAGCGTTTCCTTTGGTGAAAGCGAGGGAGACAGAGCCTTGTTGGATGCGATCGCAGCCCATCAGTCTGAACATGAGCAAAGTTTTAGCGACCTTTGTAAACAGGCCCTACATCAATACCTGCTGGATCATCAGGAACAGCCACAATCGGTGTTGCTATTTATGGAGCTGCAGCAGCAAATCGCCCAGCTCAATGTGCGGGTAGCAGCCCTGGAAGACAACGCCAAGGGTGATGCTGTCACTGACGACACAGACGCCATCGCCGCAGAGGTCGAGCATACCGAACCAGATGAGACCAATGATGATCCTGTCCTTAGTCGTTTAAGCCCTTTATTAGAAGATTTCTAAGGTCGAACTTAGCGGTGTAGGTGTAAACACTAGTAAACATCAGTCTGCATTAGATGAATTCAACACAATCTTCAAAAAAAGTGTGAACTAATGTCCCACACTTCATCAAATCTTGCTCACCTTTGGGATCAACGCCGGTAGCATAACGTTAAGGGTGTATCAAGAACTTTACATTTCGGGGGGTTAATGAGCTTAGTGTCTTTGTAGCTGATGGTTTAGCTAATCGGACCCATGGGTTTACCGGATTGAGCTATTCAAGAAAACCTATCCATGAAGGATATCAGCCCATTGCACTGAGGTCATTGCAGAGTAGTCCGTAATATCTAGCTGGTTCACATCCTACAGCAATGGAAAAATTGAACATAGCGACCACTGGTCGCTGGTTGTCCCTGGTGGGCACATCCTTAGGGATGTTGCTAATGACCCCTAGGGCTGCCAGTGCACAAGCTGCGCTGACTTGGGCCAGGGTAGAGCTTATTCGTAATCAAGTGCATCTGTTTACTGACGGCCAGTCCCGTCGGGCCAGGGTGTCCGATGTTTTGGGGATTAATGATGCCCTTAGTACTGATCGCAGTGCTCGAGCAGAACTGCGGTTTAACGACGGCTCCCTGGCTCGTATTGGTGAAAGTGCAGTGTTTCGTTTTACCCCCAACACTCGTAACTTTCGTCTTTCCAACGGGACCGTCCTGTTATTGATTCCCCCAGGTCAGGGGCGGACAACGATTCAAACCCCCAATGCAACCACAGGAATTCATGGCTCGGCATTGTTTGTACGCTACGTACCTGAAACAGACACCACCATTATTGGTGCCCTGACAAACAATCCAGACGGTCCAATGATGACCTTCAATGAAGATGGTTCTTGCCAGCAGTCTCTGTATGCTGGAGAACTGGCAGTGCTGGATCAAAATGGGTGTGTAGAGCACTTTACTTTTGACATGCATGAATTCATCGAAACGAGTGATTTACTCGCTGACATGAATTTAAAAGATCCTGAGGCTAGCTTTGGCCATCAGGGGCTGGATGCAGTTAGACAGGAAATTCAAGATGCGTTAGAGCAGCAGCCTCAGTTTCAAGGTGGGGAAGACGTGATTGAGAATCCGGCCTTCCTATCGGCCAATCCCAATGCCCCGGTTTCCGATTCAGGGGCCATCCAGGATTTTGATATTTCTCCTGCTGCCAATTTCCTACAACAGGAAAACGTTACAGGTGGATTTGAAAGTGCAGTAACCGGCAGCGTTAATCAGCCGTCCAATCCCCCCACAGCAGCAAGGCCACCCCAGCCTCCAGAGCTGCCCAGACCTACTGCCCCTAGTACGCCGTCAGAGCCACCGGTCAAACCAGAAATTGCACTCCCCCCGCAGCCCGAAGATCCTGGCCCAGGTGTAGCGCCAATCATTCCAGAGGATACTGGTCAGCCCGTAATTCCTGAACCTACTTTGCCCGAGCAGCCGATTGACAAACCGGCTCCCATTAATCAACCAGTGGTGATTGAACAGCCAGCCCCGGCCCCAGCTCCCACACCAGAAGTTGTGTTAGCCCCCGAGCCGCCAGCGGTACCCGAAATTGTCCAGCCCATTACGAAACCCACTGAACTGCCTGATTTTCCTCTAGGTCCCACCGAGAACATTCCTCCTGAGGAGATCTTGCCGCCGATTGATACGGTGATTGATCTGGAACCGGATCCCCAATTGGATCGATTGCCCGATGATGTGGTGGTTCAAGGAGAGCCGCCGCCGGTGCCAGAGGATCTGCCAACTGGCCCTGAGGAGCCCACGACGGGAGGATTGGATATTTAGAATGAAGTGAGTGGTCCTGGAGCTACGGGCAAGAACTAACGCGCCCGTAGCTTTGAGTTCATCCAGTTGATACTTGGGGGACTGATACCTTCTCTGGAAAGAGCTGACGCAGACTTTGCTGACGTTCTTCCAGGGTTTCGGTATTAGACCACCATAGGGATTCATAGAAAAAGAATGACACCCCTGCATAGCTGCGATCTCGCACGGCCCTCACCTGTTCTTGAATCCGGTCCATGGGCACCGGTCGACCCCGTAAACCGCTGAGTATTCCCACAGCTGTAGGGATATGACGACGGGCCGCTTGGGCAGGACCTTGGTTCATCTCCCAGACAAAACGACCTAAATCGCTGCGGTAGAGCTGAACAATCAGTTCTTCTACATAGCCCCGGTTCACCCAGGTGTCCCAGTCCTGCAAAAAGTATTTGTAGGCAAACTCATGGGGGTTGGGGGATACCGACACAATGGCATTGGGCTGCCGAGCTTTAACCACCTCAAAGGTGCGTTGCATAACGTCAGTAATTTTGTCAGCACGCCAGCGAGTCCATTCTGGGTCGTAGATATCAGCTGGCGGAGCTGTACCGCCGTGCTCCTGGCGATAGAGATTAACGGTGTAGGGATCATAGCCATAGGCCACCGGTAGACCAAAATGGTCGTCCACCTGAAACCCATCGATGGCATAGTTAGCCACCAGTTCACTCACCAGGTCGAGCATAAATTGCTGCACTTCCGGGTGAAAGGGATTTAGCCACACCCGATTGTGGGTGCCTTCTGCTTTGACCTGGCTGCCATCGGCCTTTTGGGTCAACCAATCGGGGTGGGCGCGGGCCAAGGCTGAGTCTGCCGGAGCCATAAAGCCAAATTCAAACCAGGGAATCACCCTTAGCCCCAGGGGGTGGGCCAGCTTAATCAGTTCGAGCAGCATATCGCGATCTCCCTGGGCTGATTCCAGGGCCTCGTTGCGCTCACCAGTATTATCCAGATCCGGATACAGCCCTTGCTTATAGCCAAAGGTGCGCTCTGCCACAGCACTGGGGTAAAGGGTATAGCCCCAATTCCACACCGTGGGGTACACCGTGTTGAAATTAAGGGAAGCCAGCCGCTGCAGACCTGACTCTAAACTGTCGCGAGAAAACAACACCTGACTGTCGATATTGGTGAGCCAGGCTCCGCGAATTTCCTGGTCGGGCACAGGCTGAGCTGCTAAAGGAACAGGTTCAATCCGCTGGGGGATTAAGGCCGCCACAGCCTGATCGGGATGGACGGCACAGAGCACATTGGCGGCCATCGTGTAGGATGCACCGCGATTTGGGTTTAACCGTGGTTTAGTCGCCGTAGATGTAGCTGGAATGGCTCCCTGCGCTAGGGCAGCGGCAACGCCCTCATGGTAGTCCGTGGAGATCAGGGCACTATCGCGGAAAGTAGCCTGGAGTAATCGAGTGGCATGGGCCTGATAGGGGAATGCCGCACCCGTGGTGAGTATGGAAAAGGCCTGCGATCGCAATAGATTACGCCGTCCCTCGGCTGCATTCCCCAGGGCTGCCACCAGCAGCTGGTCTGTTTCTGTATCCCCCTCAAATGTGAGTCCCAGCGCCTCATTAGCGGCGGCAAATTTCCCAGGAAACGTCCTTAGTACCGCTGTGGCAAACTGCTGTTGAGAAATAGGCTGTGCCCCATAGCGCACCTGATCCACTGGCAAAATTTGTCGCTGACTGAGGGCTGCAACACAGGGCTGTTGACGCCAATCATCCGCCGCTAAGGCTCCGCTCGCCCAACTAATCCATAGACAAATTAACAGCCCCAGCAGGCCGTAGCGCCCAATCTTTGAGCGTGTAGAAACCATAACGGCAATTAACCTCCGCTGCGCTTGGCACGATAGCCCTTGGCAATCAGGAGTTCCACTAGCTTAGGGGCATGTTCTCCCTGAATTTCAATGGTGTTGTCTTTGACCGTGCCCCCAGAACCACACTGCGCCTTCAGAGCTTTAGCCAGTTTAGTCAATGTGTCGGGCGAATGCTGAAACCCACTGATAATGGTTACTTTCTTACCCTTGCGACCTTTACCACTCACCTGCACCCGCAAATCTTGTTCCGCTGGAGGAAGATCTGGCACAGCCCGTTCCATGGCTGGATTTTGCCCAAACTCTGAATAAACCACGCGATTGGTTGCCTGGTTCGTCTTCTTACCCTTTTGTTTTGCCATTCGTAGTTCCTTAGCAAG
>JBCCJR010000250.1:0-7849 GCA_039045805.1 Cyanobacteria bacterium P01_C01_bin.118 | reverse complement strand
GCTGTGAGCGAAGCGTAACGCACCACATTCGGCTGGTGATGAGTTTAAGGATGTCGCTTGGGGTCCCTCCGAGTTCCTCTGGTGGGGAGTTAAAGATGTTGCTTGGGGTCCCTCCGAGTTCCCCAAACCCCCTGGCTAGGGCGGTTCCGTCCGCCCTAGAACCCTACGGACTAGGTTATCTTTGATAGCATTAATTTGGGGTTACGGCGGGGTCAATTATATAGGTGTTGCACTGGGGGGGCAAAAAATTTAGGAGGCATTTACTGAATGACTTGAGTATAGAGCTGTTGGATGGATTGATTCGCTTGTTGTAGCTGGGTTAGTGCTGTTTGCATTTGGTTGAGTTCATGCTGACTTTGGTGTTCTTGGTTTTGTTTTTGGAGTAGTAGTTTTTCTAAGTCGCTTTTGCGGGCTTTGATATCGGCATCTAGACGGCTAATGACGGATTGTTCATATTCACGGAAGTACTGGACAATGGCGGTGTGAATGGATTGTTGTTGTTCTGCGGCGATGCGGGGTAGGTGGGTGCTTAGTTCTTTTCGGGCTGCTTCTACCAGGGCGCGACGGGTTTGGTCTACTTGGAAGGCTCCGATGCCGAGGCTGGCAATCCCCAGGGTAATGGGACCGGCGATGGAGCTGATTAGACTGGAGGCTAGCAGGCTAGCGCCGATGGCGGCCACCAGGTTGATCAGAATGCTCTCCATATTGATACTTGCCAGGACTGCCTTTACCTCTGGAGTATCAGTAGGTTGATTGAGGGCATCAATGGCCCATTCAGCCCAGCTGGGTTGGCTGTTGTCCAGGGAAAGGTCCACCGACTGGCCGCTGAGGGTGGTGAGAATTTGCTGGGTGAGCTGGTTATAGGAGGTGCCGTAGTGGGCGGCTCGTTCTGAGAGTGTTTGAAATGCACTGCGCAGGGTGGGTTCCAGGGTGCGGCTCCAGCGCAGTAGCTGGTCGTTGAGGTACTGTTGAAAGGCGGTTTCTAGTGCTTGATTAAACTGTTGTCTTCCGGCAGGACTGACCAGGTCGATAATGGACAGGTCGGGTTGATAGGGGGCAAAGTCTTTTTCAAAGGTGCGTTCCAGGTTAAGGATAAAGTCTTTGAAGGCGGTGGTGGTGGCAGTAGCGTTGCGATCGCAACTCTCCCGAATCTCCCGTTGAAACTCATCTCGAATCGTCACCAGCTGCTCAAACACCGGAGCCAGCTGCAAAATAGTTTGCTTGAGCTCAGCCACCGTCTGATCCAGCAGCGTCTTCCGTAGTTCTATTTTCTCGGTGAGTTCCGCCAGCGTTCGTTGAGACAGCGCTGTCACCGGCCGAAATTCTGCCCTGGCCCGTTCCTGGGTGAGAAACTGCTCCAGGATGGTTAAAAATTTGGAGAAACCCGGATCCTGAATCGGTTTCTCCGGTGTCTTTATCCGTTGTCGCAATACCTGTAATGCAGAGATAGGAAAAACTCGCTCGTCATAATTATCACAGTAGTCCTTGAGGGTACTGTAAAACACCTTATGCAGACGCGCTTCTGCCTGGGCCAGCTCATCCGGGTCATCTGGATCTAGCAAACTCTCTTTTATATGGTCCCAGGCATTGAGTAAAAAGAACAGCGACAGGCCTTTATTTTGCAAATAGTTATTTAAATAGCGCCGTTCTGCCAGGGTGCAGGGTTGAGTGGCCCGCAGCATAAACAAAATAGCATGACAGTTTTGGATATAGCCCAGGGAGAGTTTGTTGCGAGCCTCAGTGTCATTAAGGCCAGGACTATCGACAATCTCTACACCATTTTGCAATAGAGGAAGTGGATAGTGAATAACAGCATGGCTGACATGGGCAAATGGGGTGTTGCCATCACCCTGGCGAATCTCTGCCGGATCGATGGTGTAGCGTTGAGTAAAGGTGTCAATATCCAGCTGTTCGGTGGTGCCATCGTTGAAGTGCACAATAGCCTGGGCCGTTGGACCGTAGCGGAGAACCGTCAGCAGCGCAGTGCAGGGATTAACGTTGCTGGGGAGGAGAGCTTCTCCCAGGAGGGCATTGAGAAAGGTACTTTTTCCCCGTTTCATATCGCCTAAAACCATTAGGCGAAAGACACCCTGGCGAAGGCTTTGGCTGGTGGTGGAGAGATCGGTTAGGGGTTGAGTGAGATCAAAGTTTTCCTGCAGGGAGTTGAGGGTGTTGGACATGGTGTCAAGCTGCGTAGCGAGGGCTTGACGAAGATCGGCAATTTGGGAGAGATGGGGTAACAGAGACATGGAAAAAAGTTAAGCAGTAGTCCAATTTATCCCCTCTCGGGCGGGGTACCCAGCAGGCGGGGTAGGTTTCGATATTGTAGACAATCAGATAGAAAGAATCCTAAAATTCATCAACATCCTTTAGAACAGCTTCGATTAATTTGACCTGTATGTAGATACCATTTTCACAAAGCTTTTCTATGGATGGTTTAATCACAGAAATTAAGCCTGACTTCTTAGCTCGGCGTAAAATTCCAAGGGTACCAATCCGTTGAATACCAAAACGTTCAGCTACTCTGCGTGCTTGAGCATCATCAAGCAATACTGTACTTGAAGGAATGGATTGAGCTAGGGCGATGGCCTCTGCTTCACCTCTATCTACCAGAATAGATAGGGGCTCTAAAATGACGGGATCAGGTTCTTGAATTTGTAACCAAGATACTTGGCTAACCGCCTTAGAGCCCGGTAAACCAACGCCTTGCACAGTTACTTCATCCCAAACTGCTGGAGGTGCCAATACCTTTTGATACAGTTTGGGTAATAACTCTAACTGTTCAATAATCGCTAATGAAATCAGTGGACTGCTATCAGCGACGATAGCCGCATTAGTCATCGCTCAATTCATCCGCAATTTGGTCATCGTCCAGATTAATCACCGGCACCTGTAAACGCCCCAGCTCAAACATAAACTGCAGTTTAGGCATTTGACAAAATGCTGCAGCTTTACCTAAGGATAATCGACGCAATTCAAATAACTTGACTGCAAGCAAAAAGACTAACTCTGCTTCCAAAGCCTGAGGCGATTTGCCTGAAGTGATTAACAAATCCTCAGAATATGGCAAAGATAACGTAGGCATACTAATGTATCCAGTCTTATGGAATGATTGTTTGCTCCTATTCTAATCATAAAAAGGCTGAACCTCCCTCCCTCCAAAAATCAGTAACTTTCAAGGGGTAGTGGGCAAGCATGTATAGATGATATGGAGAATGGTGGGTAAGCATACAGTTCGGAAAGGAGTTGGGCAGCTATTGACTGGGTTTTGCCCGCCCTACGGTTGCTAATATGCTAAAAACGACAGGGTTTTCGACTATGCAACCATTTGATTTAACTGCCTATCCCTATCCCTCGTCTCGTCCTGTCATGTTGGGAACGCGGGGGGCGGTGGCTACCTCCCAACCGCTGGCGACAGCGGCGGGGGCAGAAATTTTGCTGGCGGGGGGCAATGCGGTAGATGCTGCGATCGCAATGGCCATTGACCTTACCATTGTTGAACCCACCTCCAACGGTCTGGGCTCTGACGCCTTTGCCCTAGTGTGGGACGGCGAACTCCATGGTCTCAATGCATCTGGCAAAAGTCCCCAAGCCCTCTCGTCAGATATGTGGAGCCAGCTAGAAACTCTTCCCCTGTATGGCTGGTTAGCAACAACAGTACCAGGAGCCGTCTCAGCCTGGCAGGCATTGTGGCGACGCTGGGGTAAACTCCCCTTTGAACAGTTATTTGAACCCGCTATTCGCCATGCAGAAAATGGGTTTCCCGTATCGCCCGTGACTGCCCGTAACTGGCAGCAGCAGGCAAACAACTATGTGTCGTTATCCGGTAAAGTTCACCAACCCTTCTTAGACACATTCTTTCCAGACAATCGAGCACCACGTCCCGGAGAAGTTTGGCGCTGTCCTGACCAAGCAGCCACACTACGAGAACTAGCTTCGACAGAAGGAGAGAGTTTTTATCGAGGTAAACTGGCGGAACAACTGGTAGCCTTTTCAGAGGCTACCGGAGGTGTCTTCTCCCTGGAGGATTTACAGCAACATCAGGTGGAGTGGGTTACCCCCATTTCTACAACTTATCGAGGGCTGACGGTGTCAGAAATACCACCCAATGGTCAGGGAATTGCGGCGTTAATGGCACTCAATATTGTTGAGGGGTTTGACCTCAAGGCCGAGCCGCGAGTCGCTAACTATCATCAACAGATTGAAGCGATGAAGCTAGCGTTTGCCGATGCCCATCGATATGTGGCGGACCCCAGCACCATGGATGTGACTACAGCGGCGTTATTGGATAAGGCTTATGCGACTCATCGTCGAGAAATGATTGGAGAACGGGCTATTCCGCTAGCTGAACCGGGGTTACCGAAGGGAGGTACGGTGTATTTAGCGGCGGCGGATGGGGAGCTGATGGTGTCGTTTATTCAGTCAAACTTTATGGGGTTTGGCAGCGGCATTGCGGTTCCAGGTACGGGGATTGCGTTACAAAATCGAGGTGAGGGGTTTGTCTTAGATGCGGGGCATCCGAATGCAATTGCGCCTGGGAAACGGCCATTTCATACGATTATTCCAGGCTTTTTGAGTCGGGATGGACAGCCGTTGGGGCCATTTGGGGTGATGGGGGCTTCGATGCAGCCTCAGGGACATTTGCAGATGGTTTCGAATTTGGTGGATCGGGGGTTAAATCCACAGACGGCGTTGGATGCACCGCGCTGGCGGTTTGATAAGGGGAATCGGGTGTATTTGGAGCAGACGGTGCCGCGTCATGTGGCGTTGGGGTTAAGTGATTTGGGGCATGATGTGCAGGTTGTTGCGGACCCAGGAATGTTTGGGAAGGGGCAGATGATTTTGCGATTGGAGAATGGCGTGCTGGTGGCGGGGTCGGAGCCACGGGCGGATGGGATGGCGATTGTTTTGTGATGGAGATTGCCCACAACCGACATTATTAAACGTAGGGTGGGCACGGCCCACCGTTGAATTTGGGTTGTTGTTTTGTGGTGGGTTAGCGGTATCGAGAAAGATTGGCGAGGGCTTTCGTGTTGGTATGGTCGGCAAGGAACATAAAGATGCTGCTCGGGGCTCCTCCGAGTTCCCCGAACCCCTATGGGCATGGCGGGATGCCGCCCTACAACCCTCATAAAAATATAAACGTTATCCCAAATTGCGTGAAGAAGTAGTCGGCGGAGTGAGTTTTAATTTTCTGTGACGCGTCACAGAAAATTAAAAAAGCATCAGTACTCGATTTGTAGTTAGGTGATTCTTTTAAGAGAAACCTGGTTAAAGAGAAATGAGATAACTCCCCTTTTACGGTGCGTAGCGAACGCGGAGCAGCGTAACCACCCCACCGATCACCCAAACTCGCCTAAAAGAGATATGTTGCCTGTTTTTGCGGGGGTGTGGGGCGTCGAGGCCCCACGAACAGGGAGGGTTCGGGAGGGAACATCCTGAGCAATCCATCTCGCTATTAGTCAAGTGCTTAAAGTGCGATCTCAATCCATCATCATCACTCAACTCACCCTATAACCATCCTTAAAGACTCGGACCGGCCAGAAATCGATATATCGGTATCGGTTGTTAAATTACCCCAACGCCAACGGTCCAACGTATTTCAGTTCGATCACGTTACCCCCGACCTTGTAAATAATTTTGTATGATTAGCCCATAGCGCTTTAATCACTAATGCGATGGTAACCCTACAGCTTCATCAGCTAGATGTTCCAGAAGGACAACGCCTGCTCCTCCATGATGTCAACTGGACAGAATTTGAAGCCATCTTAGAAGAACTAGGCGAACATCGTAACACCCGCATCGCCTACAATAACGGCTTGCTAGAAATTATGGCTCCCTTACCTGAGCATGAAGCAGACAAAGAAATTATTGGTGATCTGTTAAAAGCACTGCTAGAAGAACTGGATGTTGAATTTCTAACACTGGGGTCAACAACATTTAAAAACTCAGCCATGCTCAAGGGAATTGAACCAGACCAATGCTTTTACATTCAAAACGAAGCAGCCGTGCGTGGCAAAAAACGCTTGGACTTATCCGTTGACCCACCCCCAGATCTGGCTTTAGAGATTGATATTACCGCCCGTACCCATCCAGAAACCTATGCCGCCTTGGGAGTGCCAGAACTATGGCGACGAGTAAACCAAACCATTCGCATCTATCAGCTACAAGCAGGACAATATATAGAAGTGGCTGAGAGTCCTAGCTTTCCAGGCTGGTCACTACACATAGAAATTCCTAACTATGTAAAACAAAGTCGTTCAGATGGACGCAATCGGACCATGCGAACCTTCCGACAATGGATAAGACAGCGTTTGGGTGAAACCAGGAAATAAGGATAGTTGACATAGCTCTTCCCGAACTCCAACCACCCCATGGCCTCAAGCAGATGGCAACCGCATCGAACCCACCCTAGCAGCCTGGTGCCAAACATTCCCCAGACCTCTGATAGAGATCACGTTAGCATTTCAATCTGATAGCGATAGCCCTGTTCTGTCAGAAACAACTGTCGATGTTGAGCAAAATCTTCTTCGCAGGTGCGCGACGACACCAAAGTATAAAACTGAGCATTATTTCCCGTCTGTTTAGGGCGAAGTATCCGACCTAAACGCTGGGCTTCTTCCTGACGTGACCCATATTTACCTGATACCTGGATCAACACATCTGCATCGGGCAAATCTAACGCAAAATTTCCCACCCGCGATAACACCAAGCCAGAGACATCGCCTTGACGGAATAAACCATAGATTTTTTCTCGGTCTGACTGGCTGGTTTTCCCCGTAATTAATGGAAAATCTACCAGAGCAGCAATAGATTTAAGCTGACTGATATATTCACCAATAATCAAAATTCGATGTCCGGCCTCTTTTTCTAGAAGAGTCTTCACTACCTCCAACTTACGCGGATTTTCTGCCGCAATACGAAACTGTTGTCGTCGGGGAGCCATGGCATAATCCATCTGCCAATCGTCGGACTGAGGAATGCGAATCTCAGTGCAGTGGGCCGTTGCAATAAACCCTTGAGTTTCCAGATCACGCCAGGGCACATCGTAGCGTTTGGGGCCAATCAGAGCAAACACATCTCCTTCGTGACCATCTTCTCGAATCAGAGTAGCGGTCAGGCCGAGCCGCCGCCGAGCCTGGAGGGTGGCCGTAATACGAAAGACAGGGGCCGGTAGCAGATGAACTTCATCGTAGATAATCAACCCCCAGTCTTGCTGGTCAAATAATCCCAAATGCCGAAACTCTTCATCCTTATGGGCCCGGTAGGTAAGAATTTGATAGGTAGCCAGCGTTACTGGCCCCGTTGCCTTATGGTCACCGCTGTACTCAGCAATGTGGGCTGCGGTCAAACTCGTTTTATCCAGCAGTTCTCGTCGCCATTGGCGTACCGAGGTGAGATTACTGGTAAGGATCAGCGTATGCTGTTGCACCGCAGCCATGGCCGCCATCCCCACCATGGTTTTTCCTGCACCACAGGGTAAGACAATCACTCCGCTGCCGCCTTTAGCATGGCCCGATTGGTAAAATAACTCTGCGGCTTTTTGTTGATAGGACCGTAAACCAAATGGCTGACCCGAGAGCGTTTTTTCTCTCAGGGACAGGGTAAGGGTATCACCAGTGACATAGCCAGCCAGGTCTTCTGCTGGGTAACCGGCCGCCAGCAAAGACTGTTTGAGGCTGCCACGATGGGCCAGGGAGATGGCAAACTCAGTGGACGAAAACCGTTCCCCTAATAACGGTCCCACCTGCTCATGGCGCTGCAGTTGTTCTGCCAGGGCTGCATCCACCACCAGCAACACCAACCCCTTTTGCCGGTGTTGTCGTAGTTCCGTCAGCCCATAGCGTTT
>JBCCJR010000249.1:0-7859 GCA_039045805.1 Cyanobacteria bacterium P01_C01_bin.118 | reverse complement strand
GCGATCCAGCCACCAGTGAGATTGTTTGGCAGAGTCCTGATTTGGACATTAGCCCAGCCTTTAAAGCCATCCTGGCGCGCATGGTACGCTACGATTTTCGCGACCGGTATGCAACGGCAACAGAGGTTTTAAGCGAATTAGCAACGTTGCCCGCTGTCCCCATCGTACCTCTCTCATTAGAGAATGCAGAGACTGAGATCAGTCGCCCCACTCAAGTCATAGCCCCGGCTAAACCTTCAAGTCATCAGCTATCGGCCCAGTCTCGCAATCAACAGCGGCCCAAAACCAAATCACCCCGGTCGACGGTCATCCCTACCCTGGCGGTGGAAAAGTTGGGCCTACCGGTACTTTCCCAGGCGCTGCCAACGGCACCCACTGTGGCGGCACTGCTGTCCAACAAACCAATGGGTCGCTGGTCCATGGTGGGACTTGCTGTTTTGACGGTGGGAGCGTTAGGACTCCTGCGCAATGGGCCAACATCCCCACCTGTGGTAACTCAATCCGTAGCCGCCCCCACTGAGCCAGCGGCAACACCTGTGGTCAAAGCTCCCAGTCCACCGCCTGCCGAGGCAGAATCTCTCCCACCGCCCGCCGCTGAACAGGTGGCCTCGCCTCCAGTGCAGACTCCTCCACCCGAGATAGCCAACGAAGCGCCAGCTGCTGCTCAACCGTCTGCGGATGTGCTTTTGGCCAAAGCTCAGGACCTCCGCGATCGCAACCAGTACAACGAGGCGCTCCAGGTTTATGACCAGCTGACAGAACAGACCCCCGATAAGCCCGAAGCCCACTGGGGACAGTGCTACAGCTTGAACCAATTACAGAACTATAACCAGGCCGTTGCTGCCTGCGATCGCGCCCTGGCGATTGCCCCTGACCACATTCAAGCATTGTTGAGTAAAGGCTATGCCCTGGAACAACAGGGACAACCCCAGGCAGCCTTGGAGCTATACGATCAGGCTTTGCAGGTAGACCCCGACTACATTGATGCATGGAATAATCGAGGTGGCATTTTGTTTCGACAACAGCGTTTCCAGGAAGCGTTAACGGCCTTTGATCGGGCTCGGGAAATTGACCCAGGATTTGCCGAAGCCTGGAATAATCGCGGTGCTGCCCTGTGGGAATTGAGACAGTTTGATGATGCTGTCTCATCCATCGATCAGGCTCTTACGCTTCAGCCAGATTATCCAGAAGCTCAGAAATTACGGGAGCAGATTCGTCAAAAACTTGGACGTTGACGGCATTCTGCCATTTTGTTGACCCAATGGGAAGCGAGGGAGGACGCTACAGCTCAGTATCCTGTCAGCGCTGTAGAGGTCGGGCGTTGTTGCCTAACAACTGATGAAATGTCTCAATCTGTTGTGCCGATGCTTCAATCGGTGTCGTCATTACCAGCCAGGTAACCCCCTCAGAGCAAGGCGGTGTGGTTAGGGAGCCGCTGTAGCGTACCAGGCTGTGATTAACCGGTAACAAATGAGCAGGGTTCACTTGCTCAGCAGCTTTGATTCTGTCACCAGGCTGTTGCGGCAAATATTGGCTAAGAATATCCAACTCCGGCTGTTTAGCTCCTGATTTTATCCATATTCCGACAACGGCTAAGGCCTTAGTGGTGAGGTGCCGATGCACTAAGTGCAGCTCCATCGGATAGTGCACTCCCCTGTAAGTGTGTTCGCTAGGGGTGTGAAAGTGAAACTGCCGTAGCTGATAAACCTGATTATCCAGTGTGAGGGTGCCGCCAGTCTTCCCAGCTTGCTGCAGCGTTCGACCGTTGTTGAGCAGGTCAATGGGAATAGCGTCATAGTCAAAGACAACAGCGTCTGGGATGGATTTAGAAATATCCAGATCAATGGGAGACTGACGCACACCATCGCCACAGGTGTGATAGTCAGCGGATAGTTCAGCCCATTGCTCAGGGCCTGCTTCCCCACCGTAGGTCCATGGATTAATTTGTCCCAACCAACCCGCCAGGGAAAGCTTTAGGACACTACGACGTGTAATGAGGAGAGAAAAATCAACCATGCAGTAGATGGGGATTATGGGCAGCTCAAAATTCAAAGCTGATTAGATTGTGACCCATTACAGACGCTTACCATAAATCCTGGGGAATATTGGGCTATTTGTTCTGCGCGTCAGGAGGCGTACAGCAATAAATTCCAGTTTTTAGTTGTAGATGAGTACATGGGTAGATGGGTGCATGGGAAAGGCACATCCACTCATCTACCCATCCACCCGAATCATGGCGCTAGAGGAATGTTATTTTTGAGCGCCCTCTTAGGGCTGCAGGCCTTGATGCTAAGATCGCTTCTCAGCTGATTGATTGCCAGAATTATGGGTGCAGGGTGTCGAGTAAATCTGTTACAGGGCGAAGAGCTGATATTCCTGGATCGAGCAGCCTATGTGCCTGAATATGGGGCCTTGTTACTGTCGGATGTGCACTTAGGTAAGGCGGAAACATTCCAGATGGCGGGGATTCCGGTGGCGCAGCAGGTGAATGGGGAAACGTTGGAACGGTTGCGATCGCACTGCCAGCAAACCTCTCCCCAGCAAATCTTTATCCTGGGTGATCTGTTCCACTCTCGTCAAGGCCGAGTAGCGGAAGTAAACGCCGCCTGGTCCAAGTTTCTTGACGATACCACCGCCAAAGTCACCCTGATCCTTGGTAATCATGATCGAGCTGCACCGGGGCAACGGTTCAATATGGACTACAGCAATCGTCCCATTGCCTTGGGCAAACTATTGCTCAGCCATGAACCTGCTAGTCTGGATCATCTGACCAAAGACCATCTCAATATCTGCGGTCATGTACATCCCGTCGTCCGATTACAATCTGCCCTCGATAATTTGCGGCTGCCGTGTTTTTACCATGAGCATCAGTGCCAGCGACTCACATTACCCTCCTTTGGTTCGTTTACAGGAGGCTATGAGGTATCTCTTGGCAAAGATCAGACAGCCTATCTCACCATCGAAGAGGAGTTGATGGTATTTGATTCGCCAATTTGATATCAAGAGTTATTTATCGTAGGTCTTGAGCTCTGTTAACGTAACAACTCGATAGCCCCGCTGTTGAATTTTTGGCAACAGCTGATCCAGTAACTGAGCTGTTCTTTCTCCTCGATTTTTGGGACCATCATGAAGTACCAAAATATCACCTGGAGTCAGGTTGTTCAGCACAAACCATTCAGCAAATCGTACCGAAGGCATATGAGTATCGTAGGGAAAGAGAGAGCCTAAAACTAGCCGGTAGCCCTGCCCCTCAGTCACATTGAGCATACGGTTGTTATACCATCCCATTCCAGGACGAAACCATGTGGCAGTGTCATAGACAGAGAGTGCCTGATGAGCTTCAAAGAACTTTGCCTCAAAATCTGTTGGTGACAGCCCAATACTGGATTCGTCAGTCGTCATATGATGACCTAGTTCATGGCCTCTAGTGAGAATTTCCTGGAGCACCCTTTCATTCCCAGAGATTTCGTCACTCAATATAAAAAATGTTGCCTGTACGCCGTGGCGATCCAATACTTGCAAGATTGCTTCTGTTGTCTCAGCCTGGGGGCCATCATCAATAGTCAGGGCAATCACAAGGTCTTCTGTATTAACAAAAAATAGAGCTCCTGACCTGAGTTGAGAAGCCAATCGAAATATCCACTGGGGCTGACTGAGCCCCAGATAGATCACGAATAATGCGCCTATGCTTCCTAGACTTAGGCCAATCTTTTTCCAACGTCGCATAGTTTGACAAACAGGTCCTCAGCACTTACTGAAGGCCATAGGCAGCAACGGCTATAGCAACAGTAGGTGACTATAAAATTCCATAAAAAAAGGTGCTGCGGATGCTCTGTCATCGACATCCTGTAGCAACACCTGGTAAAAATCTAAAAATATTGGCACCTGGACTACAGCCATACCAATATTGTGGTATCAAACAGGCTGTTTACCCCCCGGCAACGGCGGGTACAATACTAACTTCGTCACCGTCTTTAAGGGCTGTCTCTTTGCCATCTAAAAAACGAATATCTTCGCTGTTAACGTAGAAATTAACAAATCGACGAAGCTCACCACTGTCATCACACAAACGACCTTTGATGCCAGGAAACTTACCTTCTAAGGAGTCTAACAAGCCAACAATATTGTCACCACCACCAATTTCTACAGTGGCTTCATTGTTAGTGAACTTTTGCAATGGTGTGGGAATAAGAACTTTTACAGCCATGAAAACAATTCAAAGAGTGAAACAAATTTACTTTCAACAAATTACCGCAACAGGTCAGATTGCCTCGTAGGAGCGTTGCGTTCAACGCCCCTGCAAAGCAATAGCAAATCTCTAAACCTGGGTTTGTTGCCAATCCAAACGGTTGAGCGTATTTGCCCGCTCCCAAGCCCGCTCAAAGCTATCGAGCTTAGGATCGATAAATAGAGGCTCACCAGCAGCACCGCTAACGGCTTCCTGGGTCTTGAGACCATTACCCGTAATATAGGCAACGGTACGCTCATCAGAGTTGATTTTGCCTGCTTCAACCAGCTTCTTCAACACTGCGATGGTAGTACCACCAGCAGTCTCAGTAAAGATGCCCTCAGTCTCAGCCAGGAGCTTCATCCCTTCGATGATTTCTGCGTCGGTGACATCTTCAATATTGCCGTTGGTCTTCTTGGCGATTTCCAGGGCATAGATACCGTCAGCAGGGTTACCAATGGCAATGGACTTAGCGATGGTGTTGGGTTTAACCGGGGTGATAAAGTCTCGGCCTTCCTTATAGGCTTGGGAGATGGGGGAGCACCCTTCTGCTTGGGCACCACTAAAGCGGACAGGCTTTTCATCCACCAGACCAGTTTTTACCAGCTCATTAAAGCCCTTATAAATCTTGCCGTAGAGGGATCCGGATGCCAGTGGCGCAACGATATGGTCAGGCAGTTCCCAACCC
Organism: Cyanobacteria bacterium P01_C01_bin.118; assembly: GCA_039045805.1. GTDB lineage: Bacteria > Cyanobacteriota > Cyanobacteriia > Phormidesmidales > Phormidesmidaceae > Leptothoe. Next base: position 2,943 of record JBCCJR010000249.1, on the reverse strand, counting down.
AGTTGCTCAGCCACTTCAAATCCAAGGGTTTTGGAGCCCTCAGAGTAGTAGGGACGCAGATTGATATTTACAAAGCCCCAACCGTGGGTGTTAGCAACTTCAGAACACAGACGATTGACCTGGTCATAGTTACCGTGGACGGCCATCACCGTGGGGTCATAGATCAAAGTGCCTAGCACCTTACCGGCCTCTAAATCAGAAGGGATAAAGACGCAGCAATCCAGACCGGCATGGGCAGCAATGGCGGCTGTGGAGTTAGCTAGGTTACCGGTACTGGCACAGGACACAGTGGTAAACCCAAGCTCACGGGCACGAGTTAACGCTACCGAAACTACCCGGTCCTTAAAGCTCAGGGTGGGCATGTTAACGGCATCGTTCTTGATGTAAAGCTCTTTGAGACCCAGACGACGAGCTAGCCGATTTGCTTTGAGCAGAGGTGTCATACCTGTGCCAACATCGATGGGATTTTCGCTGGCAACGGGTAAAAATGCTTTATAGCGCCAGATGGAGTTAGGTCCAGCGGCAATGCTCTCGCGACTTACCTGGGAACGAATAGCGTCATAGTCGTAAACCACTTCCAATGGCCCAAAGCATTCTTCACATACATGCTTGGCCACAGGCTCATAGGTGGTGCCACATTCTTTACATCTGAGGTTAGTAAAGGTGAAGTCTTTAATGGTTAAAGGTTTTGGTCGGTCGATAGCCTGGGTCATGATGTGCTGGTGATGGATGACAGATTAATTTGAAGCTATCACGGGGGAGAAAATGTCGTCAAATATACCCGACTAATTTAGTCGGGTATATTAAAAGTCAATAAATACAGGACTTTTAGCCTCAGAGATTGATGCCAGAGTTGAGGGACTATAGATAAATTTGTATTTTTTCTATGGTTTTATTTTGCTTTCGTTACTTCTTTCTAAAATCCCAGGTCGGCTTTGGCTGCCTCAGCGGCTTTAAAGACCTGGGCATTAGACAGCTCATCCCAGGCAGTGGCTCCAATCTCGGCGTAGAAGTCAGCATCGTAGGGACGTGTCCTAACTACCACAGGCATTGGTACCGCATGGCCTAATAAAAGAGCCTGCTGTTTGGAGTCCAGCTTAGCCAGCACCGAACGTAGATTCTGGCCACCGGAAACACCGGTAAAGATGGCGTCAATGTCTTTTTCGTCGTTGAGCAGAGCCGTGATCCGGGTGCCAATCTGCGACATCACTTCGTTGTCGATCCCAGACGGACGCTGATCGACCACCAGCAGGGTGACAAAATATTTGCGCATCTCTCGGGCGATGGTGCCAAAAATAGTCTGTTTGGCTGTAGCCGGGTCGAGAAATCGGTGGGCTTCTTCAATAGTGATTACCAGCTGAGTAGGGCGATCGCTAGGATTTTTGGTTTGTAAGAACCGATCCGCCTTGCGTACATAGCTGGCGTGAATACGACGAGCGATAACATTGGTGGCCAACATATAGGAGAGCATATTGGACTGAGAACCAAACTCAATAACCACATGCTTGCCAGCATCCAAGGTATCTAAAATCTGTTTTACATAGTTGTGGGGACAAGTGTTGCGAATGTATTTTAGCTCCGCCAGACGAGTGAGCTTACGCTGCAGAGCCATGATCGAGGACTTGCTGCCCATTTTGACTTCGCAAAATTCCTGAATCTCTTCGTTACTCATGGTGAGCAAACGATTGATCCAGGATTTGCCAAACTCATTGCGGAGAATAATGGCATTTTCTAAGCTGGCTTCCGAGAGATTTAGCTCCCGACCAATTAGAGCCAGGTCTTCTACATCAATCTGGTCAAAGCTAATATAGAGTTCCTGAGCGTCCCGCACGCCTCTGCGTTGTGTTGCTTCTGGATCCAGGGTGAAAATTTGCACATGGCCTGGAAACAGCTGTCGCAATCCTTTGACGGTACTAAAGTTGGCCCCCTCGCTGACGGCTTCCCAACCGTATTCGGAGTGCATGTCAAAAATCAGGTTAACAGCGGCCTGCTGTTTGATAATGCCTGAGAGTAAGAGCCGGGTGAGAAAAGACTTTCCGGTCCCTGATTTACCAAAAATGCCGTTGCTGCGCTCAACAAACCGGTTGAGATCGATACAGATGGGCACATCCATATCGATGGGCTGACCAATGGTGAAATTACGCCGATGGGGATCGTCTTCCCAACCAAAGACAGATCGAAAGTCTCGTTCGCTGGCGTCATAGACCTGACTAAAATGACCGGGAATTGTCTTCACCGGCAGCAGCTGCATTTGGGTCTCCCCACCTCTCCCCCTCTCCCCCTCTCCCTCTGAAGTATCCGGGGTAAACATCAACATAGGTGCTAAATCAATGGTGCCATAGGTGCCACCCCCGGCCAGCACCTCCTGCAGGAACAGCTCCGTAGGCTGGGGAGGATTCGCCAGGATGCGCTGGCTGGCAGTGCCTAGGGAAACGTCGGTGAGCATGCAAAAGAATCGCGATCGCACCCCCTGCACCACCAAAAATTTACCCACTCGCATATCTTCCACACTGACATCAGCATGGAGACGTACCTCTAACCCCTGACTGAGGGAGCCTTGAATCACTGAACCCAGAGGCATTTCGCTGTCCATGGTAAGACTGTCGGTCACGATAATGTTGGTCAAGCCAGGGCCGCACAGATTTAGCTACCACAGCCAACCTGACTCGCCACTGCCTATCCTAGCCCGAGAATCCCATTTTGATACAAGCGTTCTATAAAAACACTTTATTAAAAAATGGACAATAAAAAAGGACAGCGGTCTGCCCGCTGCCCATCAATAGACTGATTGCACTCTTGCCCTGCAAAGGAATTGAACTGGTGCCCCTAGTTACCAAAGTTCCAGCCCACACCCGCCTGTACAGCGGTAGCCGTACCACCACCATCTTCAAAGGCATCAAAGGCAAAAATAGCATTACCAAAGACAACCAGGTTACTACCCGG
>JBCCJR010000248.1:0-7875 GCA_039045805.1 Cyanobacteria bacterium P01_C01_bin.118 | reverse complement strand
TGCGAGTACCAAAGAGGGTGCCATCGGCTCGTCGACCACCGCCACCGGGAATCACTAAGATATCGGGTGGGGGACAGGTATCCAAGGTATGGGCCGGGTTAACACTGAGAGAATTTCTGGCGGAAATTGGGCTGTGTTCGGCCACCGTGTAAACATTAAATGGGTCAGACCCGTCTCGTTTCCCGGTGACTGAGAAGACTTCAAAGGGACCACAAAAATCGAGCACTTCTACATCGTCAAATATTAGAATTGCTACATTACGTTGTCTCATTTACCGTTAGCTCCGATCGATGATATCAGGGAGCGACCAGCGATTAGCTGGTTTTGGACTAGGATACTGTGAATACCGCTGACTGAACATCTCCACTGTCACTACAGCACCTTTAATATCACCACCAGGGCAGCAACAAAGCCACCCATAGCTGCCCCAAACTGTAGTAGATGACGGTTGACTCGAATGATTTTGTGGAGGCGTAACACCCCAGTGACAACATAGGCCACCACGCCAGCTGCAACGGCTAGTAACAGTTTGAGGATTTTACCTCGGTAAAGTTCAGCTGTGATTGCAATCCGCTTGGTGGTGCCCACTTCCGCTGGCGGATTGATATCGGGGGTGGTCAAAGTTGTCCAGGTATTGCCGCTATCGGTGGAGCGATAAACATCTGTATCGGCAGTACCAAAGCCAAAGATGGTCTTATCTTCGGCATAGTTGGGCGAAAATTCAACAGGACGTCCTGCACAGGGGACGTTGTAGAGCCGAGAGAACGCCAGACTGGCATCGCCAATGGGGGTAAAGGACTCTCCTCCATCGCTGCTTTTATATAGCCCTTTACCGCGCACACTGACGATTACTGTGCCATCTGCGCCATAGTTTGGCGATACCGCCACACCTTCTAAAAAGGTACGTTCAGGAGCCACATCTGCAATCGCCATCAGCTGCCAGCTATCTCCACCATCAGTTGTCTTAAACAGTCCACTATAGCTACTGACAAACAGAGTTTGGTCCTGGGGATAGTTAGGGGAAACCTCAATGTGCAAGTTGCCGGCATCGTCGATGGCACTGTTTTCTGTGATCGACTGCCAGGATTTGCCCGTATCGGTGGATTGGTAAATTCCCGTTTCCCCTAAGGTAAACAGGGTACGATCCTCTGCAAAGCCAGGGGAGATCGCCATGGAGGGACTGTCATTTCCTCGTTTCCAGGGAATATTGGCCAGTTTCTCAACGGTTTTACCCCCGTTGGTGGAGCGGAAAATAACCCCGGCCTGGTTGCCCACAAACAGAGTTTTATCACTGCCAAAGTTAGGGGAAAGTAACAGTGTCAGCCCACGAGCTTCAGAACTCAGACGATGGAGTGACCAGGACTTGGCTCCATTGGTTGATCGTAAATACTTGGTCCATAGCCCGGAGGTGAACAATGTGCGATCGCTACCGTAGTCAGGGGAAAACGCGATATCAAAAAAGCGGCGTGGATCCTGATAAGACGGCTCAAAACTACCATTGAGTCGTGGCACTTCTGCACCATTCATCGTCAGTTCCCAGGATTCTCCCTGGTCATTACTCACCATGATTTTACCAACGTAGGTGGTGAGCGCCAGGGTGCCGTCCTCCCCATAGTTGGGAGACACATCCATGGCGACGACGCTGCCCCGAGCCAGGGTTTCTAGCTCACGCCAATATTGACCGCTTTGAACTGACTTATAAAGACCGTTAAATCCCCCTAAATAGGCTGTTTTATCAACAACAAAATTATCCGAAATGGCAATCTCAGAAAAGTGGTGAGTTTCAAATTCATCCGCCTGTTTATCCTTGTCCAACCCCTGGGGATAGTCTGTCCAGCTTTCACCACTATTGAGAGAGATGGAAATGCCCGTATTCCAGCTGGAGATCATCACCCCCCTGGCATCACCGGGCATGATTTTCACATCTTGAATCCGTAAATCGTCTAGCCCTTTGTTGAGCTCAAGAATTTCCAGAGTTTCTGTATCAATGCGAAAAACTCCCTTGTTGGCCGTGCCTACGTATACCACCTGTTCGTTTGCATCCAGGGCCGTAATCTCATCGTCGGTGATTGAAAGGCCCGTTTGCCAACGTTGACCACCATCTCTGGAACTGAGCAGCTGACCCGTGGCGTTCCCAGCCCATAAAATATCTTTGCCCTCAGCAAACACCGTAAAGATTTGCTCCCCATAAGCGACCGGAAACCAGGATTTTCCCCCGTCACCGCTGCGAAACAAACCGCCCTCGGTGCCAGCAGCCAGCATCACCTGGGGATCGCTGGGAAGACTGTAGACCTCTGCAATATCCAGAGTGTCTAACCCTTGATTAGACCGCTGCCAGGATTCTCCTTGATCTTCAGACAGAAAAATACCGTCACCATAGGTCCCTAGCGCTAGCACCTGGCCTGTGTTTTGATCCACAGTAAGGGTGGAAAAGGGGGTAAGGGTATCTAAGCCCTGCACAATCCGTTGCCAACTTTTGCCTTCGTCGGTTGATTTAAATAAATTTCCTCGCACCAGGGTGTAAATCGTTTTATCCGTTGCGTACTGAGGCGAGAGTTTGACCTGGGTAACAACGTCATGGGGACGATGGGCAAAAGCAGGCTGCAACGAGTCCGCAAAGGACCAACCCAGGGTAAGCACCAGACTGAGAATCACCCAACTTAGCTGACGGTTAATCAAATGTGAGACATCTGCCATCCAATGCACCCACGGGTGATGTTTAAGGAAATCCATTTAATAAGTAATAAATCTAGACAGTAACTATAAAGTGCTTAACCACTGCTCACGCCCAGCAGTGGTTGATATCAGAATTGGCTGGATTTAACGTAGACGTGGGCTATGACAATAAAGGGCTCAATCTAATGCCACAAGCTTAAAAGAAAACCTCACGGACAATTGTAAGCACCTATTAAAGATGTAGGCATAATATGCCCATGCATTCATCAAAAATACTTCATAAGTGTTTAGAGATATCCGTACTCAAACTTGAGAACATCCCTAAACTTTTTGGTCTGCTCGTGCATCTAATCTCTTATAGCGTTCACTTAAATGGTTAGACTATGGGGAATGGCCCACTGTATTAGATGATTCATCCGATACAGTGGGTCAATGGCCTGGTGGTTAAGCGTTGGTGAAAGGTCTAAAGTTTTTTAGTGAATCTGACGGAAATATCGTTTCTTTAGAGATCCTAGAAAATATGTGCAGACGCTTCGCCGCTGCGACTGAGCAGCATATGCTAAAACTAAAGCGCTGACCCATATCTAAGCCCTTACCTGTGGCTTAGGCCCAGTGGCTGTCAGGTACTACCTCGGAACTGTTTGCACAGCTCCTCTGCTCACCCAATTACAAACTCATCAAGGACAAGGAAGACCAATGGGGTTATTTGATCGCGTTAGCCGACTTATCCGCGCCAATGTTAACGATGCTGTCAGCAAGGCCGAAGATCCTGAAAAGATTCTTGAGCAAAGCATCATGGATATGCAGGAGGATCTGGTGCAGATGCGTCAGGCAGTGGCGGGGGCGATCGCAAGTAAAAAGCGAGTAGAACAGCAGCAAGAAAAGGCGCAGTCCGAGGCCAATGTCTGGACCCAGCGAGCCCAGCTGGCCCTGCAAAAAGGGGACGAAAACCTGGCCCGTGAAGCTCTGGTGCGGAAAAAGACCCACTCAGAAACCGCCGCTGCCCTCAAGGCCCAATTGGAACAGCAGACGGCTTCGGTGGAAACCCTCAAGCGAAATCTGATTGGTCTAGAAAGCAAGATTTCTGAATATAAGACCAAGAAAAACATGCTCAAGGCCCGCGCCAGCGCAGCCAAGGCTAACGAAAAGCTACAAAAGACTGTGGGCAATCTGAGTACCAACAGCTCTGTTGGTGCCTTTGAGCGCATGGAAGAAAAAATTCTAGAAATGGAGGCTCGGGGGCAAGCCGCCGCCGAACTGGCGGGAGCGGATCTAGAAAGTCAGTTTGTCAGCCTGGAGGCAGGCAGCGATGTGGACTCCGAGCTAGCGGCCATGAAGGCACAGCTTTCTGGTGGTTCCGTCAGTCAAGAAGCTTTGCCCCCAGCCGATGCGCAACCCGTTGATGCGCCGGTGGATACCGCCGTGGATGCAGAGCTAGAAGCGCTTAAGCAGGAGTTGGATAACCTATAGGGAGGTGGGGTATCATGCACTTTGCCGATCGTCTTGCTCCCCTTCAAATTAATGTCTTTGCCGATATGGATCGGGCTAAGGGGCGGGCACGGGCAGCGGGGAAATCAGTGGTGGACCTATCCCTGGGGTCTTCGGATTTGCCTACGCCAGACCATGTGTTGGATGCGATCGCAAACGCAGTCCACGAGCCAGCAACCCATGGCTATAACCTATTTGAGAGCACCCGCGCCTTTCGCCAGGCGGCGGCTCACTGGTATATCACCAAATTTGGTGTGGCCGTCGATCCCGAAACGGAGGTGCTGCAGCTAATTGGCTCCCAGGAAGGCACCGCTCATTTACCTCTGGCGTTACTCAACCCAGGGGATTTTGCCTTGCTGACGGACCCCTGCTATCCCTCCCATTCCGGGGGCATTCACCTGGCTAATGGTCAAATTTACTCAATGCCGCTGTTGGCAGAGAATGGGTTTTTGCCGGTCCTCAGCGATATTCCGGCGGCGGTGTTGGCCCAAGCGCGGCTGATGGTGTTGAGCTATCCCCACAACCCTACAACGGCCACGGCCACACCAGAGTTTTTTGCAGAGGCTGTGGCCTTTTGCCAGCAGCATGAGCTGGTACTGGCCCATGATTTTCCCTATGCCGATCATTGTTTTGATGGCCAACCTGCACCGTCAGTACTGCAGACAGATCGCGACAAAACCTGCTCTATTGAATTTTTTAGCTTTTCTAAGGCCTACAACATGGGCGGGTTTCGCATCGCCTATACCATTGGTAACCCTGAGCTGATTTTGGCGCTGCGCCAGGTCAAGGCGACCATTGATTTTAATCAGTATCAAGGGATTTTACGGGGTGCGATCGCAGCCCTCGAAGGCCCCCAGGATTGCGTCCGCGCCACTGTCAATACCTTCAAAACCCGGCGGGATGCCATGGTTAACGCCCTACATCACCATGGTTGGACCGTCATCAGTCCAGACGCCACCATGTATTTATGGGCCAAGCTGCCCGCCAAATTTAGCAGCGACTCCATTGACTTTTGTGTGCGTCTGGTGGAAGCCACAGGCGTTGCCTTAGCGCCCGGCAGAGGGTTTGGCAAATCTGGGGAAGGCTATGTACGCTTTGCCCTGGTGCAGCCCCCCGAAATTTTAGAGAAAGCGGCTCAACAGATTGTTGAATTTATGGATAGACCTTGACTCAGCAGTTAGAAGACGTAGGATAAGCTACAGCAATCCTTGTATCGGACCGAGAATAGTCTTAAACAAGTCTACGGGTTTAGAGCATTTACTCACTCAACAGTGTGCTGTAGTCATCTATGAACGTTTCAGAAGAACAACGCCGAATTTTATTAATCGAAGACGATTACGGTAATCGTGTGTTGTTTGCTGACTTTTTAGAACACTGTGGCTATCGAGTACTGCCCCTGGCTAATGGCAATAACTGCATCGAAATTATGCAAGAGTTTATGCCCCATCTGGTGTTGCTGGACCTTAAGCTACCGCAGATTGACGGCCTTACCCTGCTCCGCAATATTCGCCAGCATCCTCAGTTTTGTACCTTGCCCATTTTGGTGGTGAGTGGCTATGCGTTTCAGGCCGACCGTCAAAAGGCGATCGCGGCTGGTGCTACCGACTATATGGTAAAACCCATCATGCCAAATACTTTAAGCAGTCGGATTCTGGCCCTGACCACCCAGCCACCCAAACCAATTTCCAAAGAAACAATTTCTCAAGATTCTGGGCCTGACACCTCATCTGAATTTTGGCGCTGATCTTGAATAAACTCATCGGTGGCCCGGTTTAACTTTTGCAGAGATATATTAATCTCATCCACCGACTCTTGCAAGTTGGCAGAGATCATCGTTACCCGCTGCAATTGGTTTAGCGCATCGCTCATAGCTTCACGATAATACTTTTCAAATTCGTCCAGAGACATGTTCATTTATGGGATCACATAGCTCTAGTCTCTGCAATGCCTGTTGTAATTAGAAAGAGAAATACTTAAATTACTCCGAATTTTTACGTATAGTTCTTTACATAGAACATCAGCTTTATACTAAGGTTCTCTATCAGCCAGGTAGCTTAAACCGTTAAGACAACTGGCAGTATTTATGAGTTAAACTGCCCACCCTGCCCTGGTGGGCTGGTGGACAGTTCTTTGCTCCGTGTTTGATGATCAATCCCGTGTTTGATAATCAATTGTCAATTAGCCCTTCAAATTCTGAACGCAAATTCTGGAAATTTGCCACACGACCCACAATTAAGCTGGTCTCCTCTGCCTGCGCCAGCTCTTTTTTCCACTGACCCACATGGTCACCCGCATTGAGCCAGAAATTCACAATCTCACTCACCACAGTATCCCAGTCCCAGTCAGGCTTTTTGTATACCAGCGACGTCGCCTCAATAAACCCATCCAGGGTACATTCATAGCTTCCCAGATAGGCACAGCTACGATGGGGAGACTGCTCTACATGCTGCTGATATTTGAAGAAGTTCCAAACTGGAGAAACGCCGACAATGTCAAAGTTGTAACTCATAAGTTTTTTACAGGAGAGAAATCAAAAGACAGAGAACTGGTTTTTAGCCACTAAAAAGGGCACAGGAAAACTCCTGCGCCCAACGTTTGAATATACAGCTGAGAAATACAGCTTCTGATACACGCTTTTTATGATCAGACATCACACTCAAACACCCCAAAACAGAGGCATCCGTAACATAAAATCTTAAGGTTTAATTAAATCCTAACCGAGGAATTTCCCTAAAATTGTTCTCTGGTAACCTCTGTAGCAATCTGATACATTTTCAAGCTGTTTTACCTGGAATAGCTGTAAATGACTTAATTTTCCTAACGCGGCAGCTGGACCTCGACTCCGCTTAGTCCTCCAGATCCCGGAAACACAAAACTACGACTGACGTGGTTCAGTTCAGTTCAGATGTGGTCACTGAAAGCGTTAGTTGGCAGTGCGCCTGTACACGCTTACAAAAAATACCCAAAAAAAAGGAGAGCATACAAGCTCTCCAACCATCAGGGTGCATCTACTTAACATAGTATGCCACGGATGGGGTGTGGGGTGTAACCCCCCTTCTGCTTTTTTTGAGAATCTTGCCAGAAATTTACATCGGTGAAGCTACTGTAAAGGGCATCGATTCTTTATTCCGCAGGAATTGTAGCGCAGCTTAGGCCGTCTCTACGGGGTCGCAACGTAACTCAATAGTCAGGCAAACTCAGTCTACCCGTTTAATTTCTTGCCCAGTAACTGATTGGTCAATTTAGGATCTGCTCTACCCCCAGACTTTTTCATCACCTGCCCCACAAAGAAGCCCTGCAGCTTCTTCTTGCCTGCACGATACTTGGCCAGTTCATCCGGATTGGCTGCCATCACTTCATCGATGATGGCTTCGATAGCTGCCGGGTCAGAAATTTGTACCAGTCCTTTTTCTTCGACAATGGCTTTGGGGGAGCCGCCTTCTTTAAGTAAGGTGGGCAACAGGTCTTTGCCGATTTTATTGCTGATGGTGCCGGAGGTAATCAGAGTAACCATTTCTCCCAGGCTTTCCGGGGTTAGCGCAATGTCGCTGATGGATAGCTTTTCGGCATTGAGGTAGCCAGAAATATCCCCCATCACCCAGTTGGCCGAGGCTTTTGCATCAGCACCGGTGGCAATGGTGCGTTCAAAGTAGTTGGCAATGGTGCGGTCGTCAGTGAGGACGCGGGTGTCATAGGGGGATAGGCCTAGAT
>JBCCJR010000247.1:0-7926 GCA_039045805.1 Cyanobacteria bacterium P01_C01_bin.118 | reverse complement strand
TTATCGGAGATCTCAATACCGTGATAAATCTCTTGTTGAAAGTTCGCCGTTCCCGCTGCGATACTTTCTTGATCAAACCAGGTGGTTTTACCCTGACTCTGTAGCGCCCCATTCAATATGCGGGCAATATCCGCATCCGCACTGGAATAGGAGATAAACACATCAATCGATGCCGGTGGTGGATGATCTAAGCTGGCCTGAATAAACTCACGATGGTAGTCTGTGGCTGGATAGGTGGTTCTTTCCTGGGCGGTTTTTAACCAGGTTTCTGCCTGCCGTAGATTATACCCCCGCAACAGCACACTGGGATTCTGCTGCTGTCGTTTCCACTTTAGGGCCTTGACCAGCAAATCTTTGTGCTGGGTATAGTAAGCGTTATCTTGATTTAATGCCTTAATCAGTTCACTTTCATCCAGCTGGTAATCAGCATCTTTAACATTGTCAGTTAAGTCAATGTACTGCAAAGACTGAAGTTCTGGGCTGAGGGTTGCCGACGCTAGGGGACTAACCAAAATAGGAATTACCCGTTTGTTGAGAGCAACAGCATACTTCAATTCATACTGACAATATTGAGATTGGAGAGAAACCGGCGACAGCAAATACACCATTGTATCTGCTTCTTCAATACCCCGGTTCACCACGCGTTTAAAAGCCTCACCAGTGGGAATGTCCGTTTGGTTACTCCAAACCGTTACCCCCTGTCTCCGCAGCGATCGGTCCACCTGATGCATGACTTCAGCATTTGCCTGGGCATAGGCTAAAAACACCTGAGTCATCTTGTTGTGGGCATTTTTAATGCTCTCAGTGATAAACTCACAATGTAAATCTGTCGGCAGGCAAGGGGGCTGTTCGTCCTTAAACCGTTGCTTTAACCAGGCTTCTGCATTTTGTCGTGTTTCCCCCAACAGTAAAAATTCTGTTTGTTTTTGTTGTCGCTGCCAGGCTAAGGCTCCATTGAGCAAGTGGGTATGCTGTTCTACATAGTCTCGGTGACGATTAAAGATTTGTTCTAGCCCGGCCAGGGACTGTTCAAAATCATCCTGTTCTTCTCGCATGTAAACCCAGTTTATCTTACTGATCTGGGGGGACATATTGGGAAAACTAGAATGCAGTCCTTTAGACTGATAGTCTTGCCATTGAGCCGCTGTTCCGTGGGGCTGACGAGATTGCCAGGTGGTGCGAGCAATTTCCTCTACATGCAATAGTGGAATAATCCGTTTTTGATGGTGAAGGGCACAGTGAATCTCCTTGGCACAGTAGGGGGAGTTGACGGCATGGGGCGAGATCACAAATAGAAAATTGTGGGACTTTTCGATGCCGCTATCAATCTGGTTTTGAAAGTCAACGGCCAGAGGAATATCGTTAAAGTCACACCACACCCGATAGCCAGCTGCCGTCAGACGTGTGTACAGTTTGACAACAAGGTCTTTGCTGTCGGTTCGTCCATAGGAAATAAAAATATCGTAAACGTCATCCATAAAAGATATTGGGCCCCCTCCGTTGGTCCCACCTTACTAGGAAAGGCTGCTTCTTTAAGAGGAATTTTCTACATTTGAGCAGCTGTCAAAGTAGCTTAATGTTTTCCATGCCTCTTTTGATTTTGGAGCACGAAAAATGATTCTCCACAAGAACGAGAACTTAAAGTCCCCCAGAATATAGCCCAGGGGGCATTCAAGAAAGGGTGATTGAGGGGGGACTCCGATAGGCTTGCTAAATTACGAAATAATTCGCTAGCAGTAGCTTAACAATGAGAAACCTATGTCCTTACTTACTTAATTAAAGTAACTTAGCTCGATCTCAATTTTGGTCTCTGCTCCGGCTACTAAGACAACGGCCTCGCCAAAGTCCGGTGGCCCCGTCAGCGCTTCTGGATTTCTTGAAAACCCAAATCCCTCTGCAGGCATCCCTACAAAGTTCCGATTAAATTGACGATCTTCGTTGGCATCGTGAAACGCTGACACCGCATAGCTGCCCGGCACCAGGTCTTCAAAAATGGCCATTATGGGTGAATCCGGCGTAGTTTCTACACATTGCGTCTGCAGCGCCTGGTCACGGTTGCTAGGAAACCCGGAACCACTATCAAACAGATTCAAACATACCTGGCCTCTGGGCTCATTGAGACCGCTGATCTCAACCGCCAGCTGAGTTTGCTCTAATTGCCCCTGGGCCGGAACCGTAGCTCCCCCCAACGTCAGTAGCACAAATGCACCAGCTAAAACACCTTGCCTATTCATTTATAAAATCTCCATTCAAAAAAGATGTATTAAAGACGGATGAGCTCAAGTCTTAGGGCTTGTTAAAAATTAAAATCATGGCCTTGTTCCTTTAAATCATGGCTTAACAAGCCTTTCCGGTTTAAACCGTAAAGTAGTTTCTTAACAGCTCCTTAAATTCGAGAAGTAAGGGTTGGGGACGTTGATTCTAAGAACGCGCCAAATAGCACGACCGGGGGCACATGTTGCTAACAGTAATTTTAGCAACTGCTCCAGGGTCTGATCCGGGCTTTTGCAATACCTTTCTAATTGGTTAAATTTTGATAGACGATGGTCTGAAACTGTTTGGCAGACCAAAAGCCCTGACCCAATCGGCAGGCGGCTGTCGGGTTAGGGGCTAAGAATTTGTCCAGGGTCAAACCATCTGCGATCGCACGTTCAGCACCCTGCCAGTGCCAATATTTGCTCAGCGCCCTGAATCATGCCCTCCCGCCACTGAAGGTTTCGAAGATACCCAATTTATTCCCACAACTGACTAATGTCGCTACCCTTCATCGGTTTGGCAAAATAAAATCCCTGACCTGCATCACAGCCAATCTGTCGCAACCAATCCACCTGTTCCAATGTCTCTACGCCTTCGGCAATAGCTTTTAATCCCAGGGATTTGCACAGCGAAATAATGGACTCTGCAATGACTCGATTCTGCAGCTCAGATTCTGCTGGACTGATAAACTCACGATCAATTTTGAGGGCACTTACGGGCAATCGATGCAAATGACGCAGACAGGAATAACCGGTGCCAAAGTCATCAATCACAATATTTACCCCCTTATTCTGAAACTTAACCAGCAAATCTCGGGTCAAGTCCACATTTTGCACCAACATACCTTCTGTAATTTCAAGGGTTAAACTATTTCTTGGAGGAGCATACTCCTTTAAAATCTTCTCTAACTTAGGTAGCAAGTTGGCATCTAACTGTTGAACAGAAAGATTGACACTCACTTTTAAGGACCGTTCGGGAAAGTCAGTCTGCCAGGTTATTAACTGTTGGCAAGCCTGACGTAATACCCATTCGCCAATGGGTAAACTCAGCCCGATCTTTTCGGCAATCGTAATAAACCGCTCGGGGGTCAGGAGTCCCTCCTCTGGATGTTGCCATCGGATCAGGGCTTCAAATGTCTCGATCTGTTGGGTGGTGAGATTAATAATTGGTTGATAGTAGAGTACAAACTCCTCTTTTTTTAAGGCCCTACGCAGACTATTTTCAATGTGCAACCGTTGTATTGCCCGAAGATGCATACTGGCGTCAAAGACTTTATACTGTCCTCGTCCGCTTTGTTTGGCAGAGTACATAGCGGCATCGGCATCTCGTAACAGATCGGCAGCCTCGTAACAGTCTTGGTGATTAGAGGTGACAATACCAATGCTGACACTGGGAAACAGTTCTTGTTCGGCCAGGATAACGGGGGATTGCAGAGTTTCTAAAATTCGCTCTGCCACCATAGTGGCTTCTGTCAGTCCGGTGATGTCTTCTAATAAAACAACAAATTCATCCCCTCCCAGGCGTGCGGCTAAATCTGTTTCCCTTACCACTAGCTGCAGCCTGGTGGAGATGGCTAATAACAGGTTATCCCCCATCAAATGCCCAAGACTATCGTTGATTATCTTAAAGTTATCAAGATCTAAAAAGAGCACCGCTAGCTGAGTCTCTGGGTGACGTTTAGTTCGTTTGAGAGCTAGCTCCAATCGCTCCATTAACAGGCTGCGACTGGGCAATCCGGTGAGCTGGTCATGCAAGGCATCATGTTTGAGCTGTTCCTCGGCTTTGATGCGATCGCTAATATCCCGAATCACAGCCAGTGTTTGTTTAGGATTGCCCCAGCTATCACGGACAATGGACACCCCTGTATTCGCCCAAAAATAACTGCCATCTTTGCATAGGTAGCGCTTTTCACAAAAGAAGTGGTTAGTCCCTTTTACCAAAAGATTGCTAAATAGATCCTGAGTCTCCGCCCGATCCTCCGGATAGGTGATCTCCACTACTGATTTAACCAACAGCTCCTCGCGGGAATAGCCCAGCATTTCGCAAAAGCGCGGGTTAATATCGATAAATTTGCCATCTAACATACAGTTAGCCAACCCCACGGCTGCTTGATTGTAGATACTGCGATAGCGCTCCTCGCTGTCGCGCAGAGCGAGTTCTGCCTGACGGCTCTGGGTAATATCCACCGCCATGGAAATGATTACCTGCCGTCCGTCGAGCAAGCGCTCCAGCGGGGCCGATCGAAATTGCCAGCTGAGATGACGGCCGGTGCAGCTCCTCACCGTAAACACGCCTTCTTCCAGGGATGGCTCTAATGTATATTTCTGCTTGATGACGTTGGCAAAAACCCTCTCTGCATCATCACAATAGGCCAACGTCGCCCAATGTTGGGTAGTGGGAATATCGGCCTGGACATAGCCCGTTAGCTCAGTCCAGGTGCCATTGATGTATAAGACTTCTCCGTCTTCTGCATGGATCATAATCGGCAGAGGGGCCATTTCAATAGCTCGACGAAACCGTTGTTCACTGATGCGTAATTTTTCTTCGGCTTGTTTGCGATCGCTAATATCCTGCACCAGTATCAAAACTTCATTGTCACTGTAGGGAATCACCCGCACCTGTTCAATTTGCAAGACACCGTCTATGGACAAATCCTGTTCATAGACTTGCATCAATTGAGAATCCAGCGCCTTTTGGATAGCCAGCAGCCTCTTTTTTGCTGACTCGGGGGGCATTTTATCCGCTACGTGGGTGCCGACCCAGGCAGCAGGTTCCTTGGCTAAAAGCGAAAAGTTGGGAGACGCTAAAAACTCCAGATACATGCCCTCTCGATTGAGCCGCATAATCAGGTCCGGTAACGCCATAATCAATGCTCGATAGTGAGCTTCGCTATCCCGTAAACTCGCCTCAACCCGCTGACGGCGGTGAACTTCTTGATTTAAACGCCGGTTTTGCAAGACTACTGCAATCAAACTGACAACCAGACTACCAACGGCCACCCCCAACGCTATTTGATTTACTTCAGCTCCAAAATCCATAGGAGATATCTGCAATAAAACTTCTTATACAGAAAGCTTGAATAACTATCCCCAAGTTTACGCTGTAGTTTTGTGACCAGGATGTTATAAAAACTAGACAAATAGCCATATTTCCTTGAAATGTCCAGATATAAGGGCAATTTATGCGTCTATTTTTAGAGAAATATGTAACACAATCTTCAATGTCGCCCCTAACCCCAGACTCAACCATAGGAGATAAGACTCTTTTTATATTTCTCAACGATGGAGACAAGATTGATCAGATAAAAAACGCGTTGAAAAATAAATTAAACCTACACTAGGCAGTGGTAAAGCCTCCTTAACGGGATAGTTCGTCACCAGCGACCGATGGTCTCTATAGCGATTAACAATCTGGAGAATGCTTGAAATTCCTTTAAGTGAGCGATTTCTTTTGCACCATGAGCCTATCCTCCGATTTGGCACATTTTTGGGCATTTTTACCCTGATTATGCTGTGGGAAATCATCAGTCCCTGCCGTCGTCTTTCAGCGCCTAAGCTGATGCGGTGGTTTAGCAATACTGGCCTGTTATTGCTGGGTACGGTGGCGCTGCGGATGTTGTTTCCTCTGGCGGCTGTAGGTGTGGCAGCCTTCGCCAGGGAGAATCAGTGGGGGCTATTTTATGGAAGTCATCTAGGCTATTGGCAAATGGTCCTGCTGTCCATTGTCATTTTAGACTTTACGACTTATTTGCAGCATCGTTTATTTCATGCTGTGCCTATCTTGTGGCGGTTGCATAAAGTTCATCATGCGGATTTGGACTTTGATGTCACCACCGGTCTTCGGTTTCATCCTATTGAAATCCTCCTGTCGATGGTGGGCAAAGCGGCTGTGGTGTTGCTGTTGGGTGCGCCAGTGACGGCGGTTTTACTATTTGAGCTGATTCTTAACGCTACCTCAATGTTTAACCATGGCAATATATGTTTGCCTGAGAAGTTTGACCGACTACTGCGGTTATTTGTGGTGACGCCAGATATGCATCGGGTGCATCATTCTGCACTGGTCCTGGAAACTAACAGTAATTTTGGGTTTAACATTCCCTGGTGGGACTATCTGTTGGGGACCTATCGATCCCGACCAGCCGCAGGCTATCAACAGATGACCATTGGTCTTGCTGAATACCAACAGGATTGGCGGGTGGCAAAACTACCGTGGATGCTAGTACTACCCTTTCTCAAAGAGACAATCTAAAATTCACTCAATACGCCCTCAAGGGTTAGATTACGCTGCTAAACGCTGGGATAAGGGCTTGTTAAAAATTAAAATCATGACCTTGTGCATTTAAATCATGACTTAACAAGCTTTTCAGGCTTAAACCGTGAAGTAGCTTCTTAACAGCTGCTAAGTTCTGTGAATAGGGGTGGTATCCCCACAACTCGATAGCTAGAATCCTTGGGATGCTAAGGGTAAAGCCTGCGATGCAGTTTCCCGTTTACATAGGGTTCGGCACCTGGAAAATTCACCCCCACTTTTTGTTTGAATTTTTGGGGTATGTCATTGCCTTTCGTCTATTGCTACGCCGTAATCTGCGTTCAGATCCGCTGCCCCTTTCCCAAAGAACGTCCATTATTACTGGCGGCATGGTAGGTGCTGTCCTTGGGGCAAAGCTGCTGGTGCTTTTGCAGCATATTGACCTGATCTGGCTCGACTGGCGGCAGTGGCTGCTGCTGATTCCCCAGGGAAAGACCATTGTCGGAGCCCTGCTGGGCGGTTTGATTGGTGTAGAAGTGACCAAGTCCTGGATCGGGGTCACCCGCTCCACCGGGGATGTCTTTGTTTATCCATTACTGGTGGGAACTGCCATTGGTCGGATTGGCTGTTTTTTGACCGGGCTTAGCGATCGCACCTACGGCATCACCACCAGTCTCCCCTGGGGCATCAACTTTGGTGACGGCATTCTCCGCCACCCCACCCAGCTATACGAAATCCTATTCCTGTTACTCCTAGGCATTGCCCTGGCCTGGAGAAAACAGTCCCCATATCGCTCCGGTGAATTATTTCAGCTGTACCTGGGCAGCTATCTCAGCTTTCGTTTTCTGATTGATTTTCTCAAACCTGACTTCCATCTGTTCTTAGGCATGAGCGCCGTACAATGCGCCTGTTTATTAGGCATGCTCTACACCTACCGCACCCGCCAATCCATCACCCCCCATTAATCTCCCCCTCTCCCCTTCTTCCCCTCCTCCCTTCTTCCCCCTCCACTATGCCCACTCGCCCTTATCTCTTCCACAGCCTCACCAACAGCCTCTGTTCTAGGTGTTTAAACAAAGTAGAGGCCAAAGTTATCTTCCAGGATGGCGGCGTATATCTAGCCAAACACTGTCCCACCCACGGACGCGAAGAGGTCCTGATCGCTGACGACATTGATTATTACCGTCAAACCCAGACCTTTATCAAACCGGGCGATATCCCCCTCAAGTTCAACACCCCCATCAAATACGGCTGTCCCTATGACTGTGGTCTCTGTCCAGATCACGAACAACATAGTTGTCTTACCCTGATCGAACTAACGGACCGCTGTAATCTCACCTGTCCCATCTGTTATGCCGATTCCGGTGTCGATGAGTTTGGCGGTCGTCATCAACGCCGACGCCACCGCACCCTGGCCGAAAT
>JBCCJR010000246.1:0-7939 GCA_039045805.1 Cyanobacteria bacterium P01_C01_bin.118 | reverse complement strand
GCTGGATCAGCTCGTCTAGATCGGCGATCCGGGGCACCACCTGTAGCTGATCGCCATGGCGGCTGCGGCTGACCACCTCGGCAATGGCGACAGCATCATCCACTGGAGGGCGATATCGCTGGCGAAAGTCATCGTCATAGGCCTGGAAGGGTAACAGATGAATCTTGGCTCCATAGGTTTCCACCAGATCATCGGCCAGGGTGGCCAGGTGCTGGTAAAAGCTGGTGTCGCTGGTGTCGCCATTACGGCCTGCCACGGGGCGTACGGAAATGCCAATCTGCGGAGGATAACCATCAGTTCGACGATGGTCTGTAGGGGCAACGGTTTCCAGGGCTAGGTCACTCATTACATGGACCGGTTGGGTCACCCCCAGGTCAATTAATCGCTGTTGGGAGGTGAGATCGCGCACCGCAATCAAATCAGCCCGACTAAGGGTAGTTTTAATGCGAGATTTGGTTTCCGCTCGCCATAGCTTACCCACACTAATCCCCAACACCAGGGTGCGTTTACCCGCCCGGATCGCCTGCTCCAACGGCTTTAGCCATTCCCCTGCTACGTCTCGATCCGGGTCGTCCCGCAGCAGATCCCCGCCACCCAAGATAAAAAAACGATGGGTGGTCAGTGCCAGTCGATGTCGCAGCCATTTTTGTAGCCGGGCCCGCCGCCCCCCAGCATAGCGATTGTCCAACACACCGACACCGTGGCGTAAACGGGTATCGTCTGGATCTTTTGAATAAACCGTCACTGGTAAATCACAACCACAGCGCCGCAGCCAGCAGTACAGGCCCGTAAGCATGGCTTCATCCCCAAGGTTGCGATATCCATAAAATCCGCAAACTAAGATGCCATTGCCAGATCTCATTGTTTCAGACCATCTATTGAGAACGCCCATGCAGAGGCATCAAATGCTAACACGGATTTTATGTTTTAATCCCTGTTGTGCTCGCTCTGTTTTATCCATGATTTGTAGAATTTGTTAAAGCATCTAGTTTCTCTAGAAGTTTCAGTCCCTCTTGAGCATTACCAACGGCTGCCATTGCCTTAAACCTGGTGTAGGCATCAAACTCCGCCAGAACAATTGTAGAAAGTTCTTCCATTAATTTATTGATACTGATTCCTCGGCTTTGAGCTAATTCTTTCAACCGCTCATGTTTATCATCAGGTAGTCGAATGGTTAATGTTGCCATAGTTATTCTCTCCTTAGAATTTCTTCTGGTTTTAAAATCAGCAAATTAGGAAACAACAATTCTGGGTTTTGAAAATCTTTTACATTGTTAGTAGCAATGAATTTTGCATTGCCAGCTACAGCTAGCTCAATCAGGTGGTTATCAGCTTCGTCTTTTAGATTTGGACGCCATGTATAGTAAATAGAAACCCATTTACTGACGCTCATTAATGATTGGAGTAATGTGATAATTTCAGTCTGACTTAAGGGGCATTTGGAAAGAATGCTATCCCTTCCTGTAACAGACTCATATTCACAAAATAATGTTTTCCCCATTAGTGGCTGATAGGTTCCCATCAAACATTGCCTAATCAGTTCACGACTGGGGCCAGTCGGACCGATCAAAGCACTAATCAAAACACTAGTATCAATGACGAGCTTAATAGTCATGACGAAATGATAGCATATACGCTATCATAACGGCTGTCTAAATCCGATATATTTTTGACTGTAGTATTAGTTAATTTCAAGCCTCTCTGCCTGTTATGGCGTGGATTACTTTGTCTTTGCCTTGTAAGCACTTAGTCCCTTCCCTCTCTTGCCTCAGATTCTGGGTTCAATACCATACAATATGTGAGCTAAACAGTTTGGCATGAAAGCACTTAGGGTCAGCAAAAAACTACTTCTATTTCTGCGCCTATATCCGTGGACTGTTCCTGGGATTGTTGTGATTGGGATAGCGTCTTCGTTTGTGGAAGGGTTGGGGATTGGTTTATTAATTCCATTTTTATATGTAATCGATGGCCAACAAACCATTGCTGAGAATAGCAACCCTTTCCTTAGCTTTTTTAACCAGCTGACTTCAGATGTGAGTGCTGACTATAGACCCTTTGAGATCGCGGCTCTGCTCTTTTTTGCCATCGTCTTAAAAGTCATTCTGGTTTATCTGTATACCCTCCAGGTAGCCCGACTGCGGTTTCACCTTATTTATCAACTACGGTGTCGAATTTTTGACCAGTGGATGCAGGTGGAGCAGCAGTTTTGGGACACTAGCAGGGTGGGGAATTAGCCAATACCTTACATCAAGAGGTTTGGAACATTGGCCTAGCCGTCAACAATCTTCTCCCCACCGTCAGCTCAAGGAGGCCATTCGCCTACGGTCCGTCAGTTTTTGTTATGACAACCAAGCTCTCCGGCCCTGCATAATGTCTCCCTCACCCTGCGACAGGGAGAAACCACCGCCTTTGTAGGACCATCGGGGGCGGGCAAGTCTACCCTGATCAATTTGATTTGTCGCTTTTACGATGTCACAGGCAGCACCATTGAGGTGGACGGGCAGCCGCTATCGTCATTAAAGGTGCCCGACTGGCGCGATCGCATTGCCCTGGTGTCCCAGCATGTGGATATTTTCAACACCACCATTGCCAAAAATATTGCCTATGGACGACTGGGGGTCACAGAGCCAGAAATTATAGACGCCGCCAAACAGGCCTATGCCCACAAATTTATCTGCGAACTACCCCAGGGATATGAGACTCCCGTGGGGGAACGGGGGCTGCGTCTGTCGGGGGGGCAGTGTCAGCGAATTGCGATCGCCCGTGCCATTCTGCGCGATCCCGATATCCTAATTTTAGACGAGGCCACCAATGCTTTAGATAGCCTGTCAGAAAATCTGATTCAAGAAGCCCTGTATCGGTTGAGTTGCGATCGCACGGTTCTGATTATTGCCCACCGGCTCTCTACCATCGAACATGCCCATCAGATTGTTGTCTTAAGCGATGGGCAAATTGAAGAGATCGGTACCTTTGACACCCTGCTGAAATCCCAGGGATTATTTTCTCAAATGTATGAAATGCAGCATAGAAATGAACAAAATGGTCGTCAGTGACAAAACCGTAGTTGAAGTCGGAGAGGATGTGCCGTTAACAACAGTTTACTCACCCTATGTCATTTTTCAGGAGAGCATAGCCTACCAGTTTGTGGACGTTGGCTGATTTAGCTACAAATGAACTAACGTCTGGAGTGATTCAAACCATGTGAAATGAAGATGTCCAATCATAAAAAAGTCTACAAATATATGCATTGAAATAATCGCAGCAACTGCACGATATCGCC
The DNA here is from genome assembly GCA_039045805.1 of Cyanobacteria bacterium P01_C01_bin.118. Classification (GTDB taxonomy): domain Bacteria; phylum Cyanobacteriota; class Cyanobacteriia; order Phormidesmidales; family Phormidesmidaceae; genus Leptothoe. The sequence goes on along the minus strand of JBCCJR010000246.1, from coordinate 4,659 downwards.
AAAACAACCACATCCAGGCCATGGACATCATTGTTAACACTAGAGCCATTACTACACTCACAGGCTTATGGGGGGGGAGCACTGTTGTCCAAAAAAATGCATGGATTAACCCAGAGAAAACAGCATAAACGATGAATCCGAATATGAATGAAATCTTTGGTTTTTGGGGGACATACAATTTACCAATGTAACACCCTATTAATAACCAGAATATGAACATAAATTGCTCTAATACACCATTGGAAAATGAGAATAACAGCAAATCTGGAATCTCATAATTTCCGGTTTCGTACTTTTGGGTAAACAAGATATATCCAGCTGCAGCAAGCATAGTTGCCCCCCAACCCCAACCGAGAGACATAAAGTAGCCCCGATCTTTCTGAAAAGAAATCGAATTGGGGCTCAATAATGGGATCGAAATTTTTTCTCGACCAAAAATCACTAATAGCATAGCCACGGCACAAAATGACCAGTAAATCCAAACATTTGTCTCAATAGCCATCATTTCTACCTTCTATTTTCAGAGAAAATCACGAGGACTGATTAACAGTTTGACTCCTTTTTTAGGAAAAGTGGACAGAAAAAGGCCAAACTTACCTAGTTCTAATTCAGCTTCAAAGCCAGGTGCAACCTGAAAATCAAAGTGATATAGAAGTGTTGTCAGAGTGACCTTCATTTCATACATAGCAAAATGTTCTCCTAAGCATTTTCTAGCACCACCTCCAAAGGTCAAGGGGGACTGAATATTCGCTGGATTATTTGGGTAATCATTTAATCCATCATCTTCCTTAAAAGACCTCCAAAGTTGTTTGAAAGGACATTTACTTTGGGAAGAAGCAACGTTAGCAGTACGTTTCCAATCATTATCAAGATCAAAGTCAAGATCGGAGTCAGGGTTGAAATATCGTTCAGGATGGAACACATCTGGCTGCTCACCAAAATACTTGGGGTCTCGATGTAGGGGTTCTAGGGCAATGCCAACGACTTGATTGGGGGGTGTTGCCCAGGTGCCTAGCACATCGCTATCTTTGCTAATTCGCTGTAATCCAGCTACCGCTGGTGAAAAGCGTAATACTTCAAGCAAAACACTATTTAGATAAACTAACTGTGACACACTGGCTTCTGTCAAACGGCCCTGATCTTGCTGCATGACTTGGTCTACTTCAGCTTGAGCACGTGCCATTTTGTCTGGATGTTGAGCTAACAGATATAGGCTAAAGGAAACCGTTGTCGCTACGGTTTCATGACCATTCACAATAACTGCCAACAGGTTATCTTGAACCTCTTTATCGGTTAATGACCGAATCGTTATGCCATCAGAATCTGTAGCATGCAGCAATAAATCCAAAATATTTGAAGTGTGGGTTACAGAGCTTGTTTTTCTTTGATAGATGAGTTGACACAGAACGTTATCAATTTTAGAAAAGGCATGCCACAGCTTGCGGTTAGATGACAAGGGGAGATACTTCCACCAGGAGACAAACTGGTGTTGGGGCTGAGTGCTTTGATGTTCAATGTAATTAAGGGCTTCTAGAAAGTCATCAGATTCCCCTCTTAGGGCTGCAAAGTCTTTTCCAAGGGCAGTCTTACCAATAATATCTAAAAATAATGCAGTCAGTTCTGAGTGAATATTAAAGGTCTTTTCTCTCTCAGTTCCTCCGACATTGGTCTCTTGCTTCTCTGATGAATTAAGCGTTTGATGCCACTTATCTACAAGCCGTTCTGAGTAATCAACAAAGACAGGATGAAAGCTCTTGATATGCTTTTTGGAAAATATCTGATTCATCAGAAACCGCTGTCGTTTCCAATCTTTTCCTTCACTTGTGAGAACACTCTTACCGAACAGTTTCTGAAGTAAAGAATTAGGCCTGAATTTCTGGTAATTTCGCTGGTTGACTATCAAAACCTGGCATGCCATCTGATAGTTACTAATCGATAACTGATGACGCCATAACCAAAAGATTTGAACAATGTCACCAAACTTTCGGTGAAAGGAGTTGTAAGCAACTAAGCGGTTTTTAGCTCGATACACATCTGGAATATTGCCCATCAACATCTTCGGCCGCTCTCCAGGGGCATGTTTTCCGTTCATCAGATTTTGAATTTGATGAACGGCATCCGATACCTGTTGAAAATACCATCTGCGTAATAGAATCCATGTGGTCATCACTGCTAATGCTGGCCACAGACATAACTGTAAACTCTCTTGGGGTGTTGTTAACATCGATTCTTTCCCTATACAGCCTTTCTCAAATGGATTGAACATGTCCTAGCCACGCAGCCACACCATCGAAATTATTCATCTCTACCGGAAACCGCTATGGTTATATGGTGCTGTATCCTCAATCAGAGTTCTTAAATGACAACCATCGTGAACTACCTCGTTTTTTTGATTCGATAATTTCACTATTGTGAAAATTCCTGGCAGAAAACAGCCTGAAAAGATCAGTTTTCTTCAGATTTAGTCAGTCAAGTAGGATGTGTTGTTAACGCACCACACCGTTCAATATCCCTGAAGTAGAGGGCTTCACGGGCTTAAGGGCTTCGTTTATATAGCTTTGTCAAGCCATAGGTGGTTATTTAAAGTTCCCCTTTACCTTTGTTGGATAAAGGGGAGTATCCAAACCACAATCCAAAAAGCCTAGCTGTCTCAGCGTTTATTAAGCTAACGCTAGTAATCCTGTGTCACTATAGCCTGTACCCCATCATCTTATTCCGCTTTAACCCATGACAGAGCATTTCCTATCCGCGACTAATCCATGGTGGGTCATTCCTAAACACTTGGCGGGGTCGTGCAAACCCGCAGCAGCCGATCTAGTCATATTTAGGAAAAAAGGCATCAGCGCCATTGTTTCATTGCTCAGCGATGACTCAAATTTAGACCTGTATCAGCAAAATAGCATTCCCCATATTTGGGTACCTGTATTGGGGGGTAACGCTCCAAATTTAGGGCAGCTCAATCAAATTCAAACCTTTGTCAATACTCAAAATCAGCTGGGCAATGCTGTTGTTATTCACTGTTCTAGTGGCCGTCGTCGGACTGGCACTGTACTGACGGCATTGTTGGTGCAACAGGGCCAAAGTTACGAGAGCGCCCTAAACATTGTTTTGACCATTAACCCAAATATTGAGCTTAGAGAACCCCAAATTAACTTTCTCAAAAGTCTCTCCTAGAAGGTTGGTGGGCCAGGCTGTCTCTTCCCATCTCTCAATAAACATCAGAGAATGTGACCGTATAGACCGTTGGTTTATCTTTCCCAGGGATTAAAGTAATTTGATCAATGTCCCCACGATAGTAATAGGGGTGAATCGTGTCTAGCTCAGGCAGCTGTTCAAAGGCGTAGTGCAACACGATGGGTTCATCATGGAGCTGACTAGAGGTAATGTAGCCCACTAGGGCATGCTCAAAAGAATGATAGCCATTTTTCCAAGGCCATTGTTTAGGCATTGTCCCCATTGGTTCCTGAGTTGAGGCATCTATCCCGGTCCACACTTCGCCAAATTGCGGATCAACAAAATAGTCAAACCAATAATTGTAGGTCTGAGCCAAATACGTCATCATTGCCGGATTTTGCAATGCAAAGGACGCCGTAAACTGATCAAGCTCAGCGTAAACCCACCAGGAAGCATTGCGGTTGACAGTTCCATCAACCTGCACCCCCTCTGCCCAAGCACCCAATTCAGCTATAAAAGCTTGCTCCAGTACCTTAGGTGCATTTTCAACTGCGAAATCTACTAGGGATGGCTCATTACTTAGCATGCCTATCATGCGCATCAGCCACATTGTTTTAATGGTATGGCCAAAGTCAATTTCCGTTGTTAAATTAGCTTGGCGATTAGGAGCAACAGCGGACAAAAAGAACAGATTTTCCGATGCTGAATAAAAGTTATCTAGCATAATCTCCGACAGCCACACCATATCCTGTATCCATTCTGTTTTCTGCGGTTCTGGCAGAATGGGTGCCAATAACAACATGTAAGCATTGAGCTGGTCAAGTTGAGCCACTAAACGCTGATCCAATGCCTTATCGTCTTCTCCATCCTTTAGCTGCCATTGCAATAGACCTAGCTCAGGATTGTAGTAAGTTTCAAAAATAAAGTCTTTTAGATCAAGAATATCCTGCAATATTTCAGTATCACGGGTTAAATAATAGTAATAAGCCATCCCCATCAAGGCATAGGCCTGTTCTTGGGGATTCCGATAGTCCAGAGCTGGTCCCCAAATTTGTGCTTTTGCATCCCACCAGCTAAAGGCTCCGCCTGTCTCTCGATCCAGGGCATTCTGGCGGAGATAGTCCACTCCAGCTTTGGCGTAGTCCAGATATTTCAGCTCTCCCGTCAGCTGAAATGCAACTCCATAGGTATAAATCTGCCGCGATAGCGCCACGACATAGTGGTCTCCCACCATTAGCCATTCATGGTCTTGTACTTCTGGACAGGGAGTCTCAAGATTTATCAGGGTGCCATCATCACAGCGAACCGAGGGAAAATTCCCTATGGGCTCTCCCAGTGCATCCGGGTTAGTGTCACGAGGTTTTCGCCATTGCCTAGTGTCGGCTGAAATAGTTCAAAGTAGGGACTTACAGCCATTAAGGGTGCCTACGTATGACGATCCAAGACCGGGAAGCGCAAATCCTACGAGTCAAAGCAAGCAGTTTC
>JBCCJR010000245.1:0-7950 GCA_039045805.1 Cyanobacteria bacterium P01_C01_bin.118 | reverse complement strand
CCCGCTTTGCCTATGGTGTGCAATTTGGTGCCGCTGGTTCAGACGAGCGCACCGACTTGCGAGCATCCCTATCCTACGATGTTACCAATAGTTTCTTTGATGCTAATGGCGATCGCATTCCGCCTCAATCTGTGGGTAACACGGATCGGCTGGGCTTTTTAGGAAAACTGGGACATCAGCTGACCGATCAGCAGCGATTAGGACTGACCTACAGTTTTTACAAAGAGAATCTGGATAATACGTCGTTTGTAACGGATCGATCGATCCGCGATACCCCAGGTTTACAAACGGCACGAGCCATTGATATTGGTGAAATCTTTTACGAAGTAGATCCTGAGCAAACCAACCATGTTGTTAATCTAACCTATACCCATGAGGACCTTATCAACTCCCAGTTTGACGCTCAGCTTTATTATCGTGACACAGAGTTAGTGCAGCGATTTGGCGATATTAGAGGTTCGACGCGGCCTGATTTTAATCCACGATTGTTTCAAACGTCTTTGGATTCCTCAGAGTGGGGAGGGCGAGCTCAGTTTGATACTCAATTTAGCGATAGCTTTAGTCTGCTGTGGGGAGCCGATTATGGTCAGGAAGATGTTGCCCGTCCAGTGCTGATATCGGATGTTGCCACATTTGAGGCCACCAATGAGTTGGTGATTGTGGAAGAGTCAAATCAGACGGCTTCCTACGAGTTAGAGACGTTGGGGTTGTTTGCTCAAGCAACCTGGGATGTTAGCGAGCAATTTCAGCTTAGTGGGGGACTGCGCTACGACGAATTCGATGCGTCTATTCAAGATACTGTTCTAGCCTTCAGACGTAATTTTGACGATGTTCGTAGAGGCGGTGACATTGGGTCGGATGCAGTTTCATTCAATGCAGGTGTCGTGTACAAGCCCGTGCCTGAGATTGGTATATTTGCGTCGTTTTCCCAGGGGTTTTCCATTCCTGATATTGGTCTTTCTGCGGGCACTCGGTTGCCGGTAGATGTGGATATCAGCTCTACTTTTCAGCTAGATGCCCAGAAGGTGGATAATTTTGAAGTGGGCGTACGGGCTGAGTACGAACAGATTCAAGCCAGTCTGTCAGGGTTTTACAACGAATCTGATTTAGGGACGAATCTAGTGGTCGGGGCTGACGGGTTTACCGATTTAGCGCGGGCTCCCCAGCGGAATTACGGTCTAGAGGCGACGCTTGATTGGCAACCGAGTGACGTATGGCGTCTAGGTGGCTACTTTAGCTGGAATGAAGGGGAAAGTGATAACGATGAAGATGGTGACTTTTTAGCGCTCAGTGGCTTACAGGTGCAGCCCTATAAGGTGGGTGTGTATGTGGAGAATGAAACAGCTCCTGGCTGGACCAATCGTTTGCAGCTGCTGGGGGTAGGTAGTCGCGATCGCGCCTTTGACGACGGCGTAGATGCATTCGAAGTGGATGGGTATGTCACGTTAGATTTGCTCAGTAGTATCCAGCTGGGTGAGGGCAAGCTAACTGTAGGCTTACAAAACCTACTGAATAATCAGTATTTACCCCTCAGCTCTCAGGAACGGGTGGGAGGTACTGAAGATCGACGCTTTGCGGCTCCAGGTATTAATCTCAATATCGGATATTCTGTTGAGTTCTAATTGATGTTCGATTCGTATTGTCGAAACATAGTCGGTTGGCTAGTGGTGGGGACACTGCTAGCCAGCTGTCAGTCGGGTTCAAGTTCTCCCCCACCAGCCGTCGAACTTACCCGCACTGTTGCCCATGCCATGGGGACTACCAAAGTACCTACGGTTCCCCAACGCGTAGTCACTTTGGATACAGCTCCCTTAGACGCCGCTCTGGCTCTGGGGGTTAAACCCGTCGGTATGGCCATCTACAAACAGCCCCCTGAGTACCTGAAAGATAAAATCGATGGCATCAAAGTTATTGGCGATGGCAATCAACCCAATTTAGAAACAACCTTGGCGCTCAAGCCAGATTTACTTTTAGGTTCAACCATTGGCCAAGATCAAACATACGATCAGCTCTCTCAAATTGCCCCAACGGTATTAACAGAGGGCAGCGGTCGGACCCACGACTGGCAGAAAAACCTCCAGCTTTATGCAGAGGCCTTGGGTAAATCTGAAACCGCTGAACAGCTGTTGCAAGCGTATCAACAGAAGGTTCAACAACTGCAGGAAAAGATTGACCAACCACAGACGTTGGAAATTTCCGTGCTCATAGTCAATGAAACCATTAGAGCCTATACAACAGGCAGTTTTTCAGGCTCGATTCTTCAAGATATCGGCTTCTCTCGCCCCCCAGCTCAAGCTGATCCAGACGGGTATTCCCTAGAGCTCTCTGCAGAGGCGTTAGACACCCTGGACGGTGATTATATTTTCCTGATTTACTCCACCTATCGACCCGGCGGATCTCAAAAAGAAGATTTTGTCACTGATCCACTTTGGTCTCAGCTCAAGGCCGTACAACAAGACAGGGTGTGCCAAGTCAGTGGCGACGTTTGGATTGCAGGCCGAAATATTTTGGCGGCGAATCAGATTTTAGCCGATGTGGAACAGTGTCTAGAATCCAGAGAAGCCAGCAAGCGCGACGATGGCTAGGGTATTTAATAGGGGGCGAACCATTGAACATGCCAAGGGCAAATCCCAGATACCTATCTCTCCTCAGCGGGTAGTCGTAATGGATACAGCAACACTGGATGGGGCGCTTGTCCCGGACATTAAACCATTGGGTACCAACGATATTGGATTTACTCGCAATTCTCTCCAAGCGGCTAACTGCCATTGTCTCGTGAATCTTTAGACCAGTTAGATGGTGATTATATTTTTCTAATTTACTCATCTCATATCTCGGGGGGAACACAAAAATGCACTACCGCTGACGATAGTCCAAACGTAAGCAGAGTCCGTGGGTAACCCGCTACGGTCATGCCAAGCGTCTGGGGCAGCAGCATATTGAGAGTCATTGCCAACAGTGTCATACTGATTGGAGTGTAATCGCTGCTGGTCAATGGCTAAGGTTCTGAAATGGTACGAAGTAAATGAAATTGTGCAAGAGTGTCGTACTAACGGTCAGCTCACAGAATACAGAGATCATTCAGAAGACCTCTTTTACTATCCTCCAAGGTTGGGGCTGGGCTGGTGCCGTACCATACGGCTACGTCAAGGGCTAACGCTCTTTATTATGGACGCGACTACAAACTTTGTACTTGTAAATAAAATTCGACGGCATCCTTTAAATATGCCGCTGACGTTTAAATATTACTTGGCCGGTGGCTGGCGAGTAGACAATGACGGTCTAGCCGGTGAAGTCGAAGAAGTTGCCGGGAAAAGCTATCTGTATCACTTCCCTAACACAAGTGAAATTGAAGAGGACATGCCGGGTAGACAACGGTTTCTCCATCTTCAAGTGGCACCGGAGCTAATGTGCGGGTTTTGCGATCGCATCGATGAGTTCCCGACAGCCCTCAGAAACAGTTTAGAAAATCCCACAGACTCAATTTTGTATCATTCCAGCTCCATCACTCCAGCCCAACAGCAGCTTATACAACAGATTTTTGAATGGCCTTATCATGGACTGGCCCGTCATCTCTATCTAGAGGGTAAGGCGCTAGAGCTAATAGCACTCCATATAAGTCAGGTACTGAGCGGTTCCCCCCAGCATACCAACCCAGCCAAGGATATGGAGCGCATTTATGCAGCCAGAGATATCTTGCTTCAAAATACAGCAGAGCCCCCTTCCCTAACGGAACTGGCTCAGCGAGTAGATCTTACTGAGATCCGTCTAACTCGCGGTTTTCGACAGGTTTTTAATACCAGCGTCTTTAATTATTTACGCAACTACCGTATGGAACGAGCCCGCCAGCTTCTCCAAACGGGCAGTCCTAATATCCAGGCAGTCGCCCGCAGCGTTGGATATGCCAGCTTTAGTTCATTTACCAAGGCATTCAAAAAGAAGTTTAAGGTCCCCCCCAGTAGTTACATAAAGAGCAGTCATAAAACCCTCCACAGCTAATGTGCCAAAGATCGGCCAGGATAAGAAATACTAGATTCTGAAGACATATAGGCCAAGAATCCATTTGTCAAGGTTTTATGATCGGTAATAACTCTTAAGCGAACCTTGTTTGTCGGTGGTTGTTTCCTGCAGGCTTTGACAGGGTCAGTTTCTAGTGCGCAGTTAAGGTGTGAGGCATGATGACAACTTTAAATAAGCTGGTTAGCTACAATTTGTTGGCTAGCCTAATTTTGGCAAGCGTTATTCAACCGAGTTTAGCCGACAGTTCACTAACTGAGGGCTTGAATTTAGAAAACGACTCTGAAGATTTCGTGGTAGCAGATAGCCTGCCAAAGCTAGCCCAGACATCTGTAGAAGCAGCGCAAGAGACTGATGATGTGGAAGAAACCAATAGTGGCAGCGATGAAGCATCAGAAGATGAAAACGCTGAAGCAGATGACGACACCCTACGTATTGTTGTCACCGCTACTCGTACGGAGGAGAATATCGTTAATGTCCCCCGTACCGTCAGAGTAATTGAGAGAGAAGAGATTGAACAACAGCTAGAGTTCAGCACTAATCTAAACAATGTTTTGGGACAGCTGTTGCCCGGTTTTTCGCCGCCGCCGCTGCGGGGTGGAGCCCGAGGCTTTACCCTGCGTGGTCGTGGTCTTCAAGTCTTGATTGATGGCGTTCCTCAAAATGCCAATGGTTTTGTTTTTGGTGAATTGAATGCAATTTCCGTAGACTCTCTTGAGCGCATTGAAGTGGTGCCTGGTGCTAACGCACTTTATGGTGACGGAGCCACTGGCGGTACCATTAACCTCATCACTCGTGCTCCAGTGGAAGAGGGCATCGTTTACAATGCTGACTTTGGTGTTAGTGCCAGCTTAACTAACTTAAGTGACGACGGTACTTTTAGCTACACAGGCGGTCTCGGTGTGGCTGCAGCAGATGATAATAGCGATGCTCGAATTTCAATCAGCTATGATGTTAACAACGCTAGCTTTGATACTGATGGCAATCGAATTATTCCTGTAGCTGGTTTGAATGAGTTTGACCGCTTAGGAGTGCTTGCTAAGCTAGGGTACGATATCGATGAAAATCAACGAATCGGGCTAACTTACAGCTTTTACAAAGATTCTGTTGACACTGAGTTTACGACAGACTCATCATCCGTCGCAGCTCCGGGCAACCAAACTGCGACACCGCTGTTTCTAGGAGATTTTGATTATGAACGGGACCCTGAGAGGATTAATCATCTAATAAATCTCACCTATCGTCATGCTGACGTGTTTGGCTCTCAGCTAGATGCTCAAATATTCTTCAACGACTTAGAATTTGCAGACGCATTTGGAGATCTACGACCGACATTTTCTCCGTTTTTCCCCGAAGTTACTCAAGGCTTTTTTGAGCTGACCGAGATCGGCACTCGTGTACAGGTCGATACGCCTTTGGGGGATTCTGCCAATGTGTTGTGGGGTGTGGACTACTCTGAGCAGGATAATGAGAGCATCTCCACCCTGGTTGATCCGGTGGCTTTTGATGCCAATCGCGAAATTAATATCATCGAAGAATTTCCCTCTACGTATGAACTTGAAGAGCTAGGATTGTTTGCCCAAGCACGTTGGGATATTAGCGACCAGTTTCAGATTAGCGGCGGTCTACGTTATGACGATATTAGTTTTTCGGCCAATGATTTTGAATCACTCTTTGTTTTTGCTCTGCCACGGGACCGCCAGGGTGGCAGCGGCAGCTTCGATGATGTTTCGTTTAATGCCGGGCTGCTTTATCGACCCATCCCAGAATTGGGACTATTTGCTAATTTCTCCCAGGGGTTTTCGGTCCCTAATGTACTTTTTGCCTTAGACGCTGGTGGGCCTACCTTCAGTACTGATAGTTTAGATTTTCAACCGATCTCAGTGGACAACTATGAGATTGGGGCACGGGCTGAGTTTGACGCCATTCAGGCCAGCATTGCCGGATTTTATAGCGAATCGGATTTAGGGGCGTTCTTTGTATTCGATCCTAATGTTGGCTTTACGGAATTAGAGCGTGCGCCCCAGCGTAACTATGGTGTGGAGGTTGCCGTTGACTGGCAGCCCAGCGATACCTGGCGACTAGGAGGCAACTTTACCTGGTCTGAGGGGGATGCTGATCCTGACGACGATGGTGATTTTGATCCATTAACCTCTCTGAGCGTTTCTCCCCTGAAGCTGGGGCTATATGTGGAAAATGAGACCACGCCCCGCTGGACGAATCGGCTGCAGCTGCTGTTTGTGGGCGATCGCGATCGCGCCTTTGATGATGGAGTTGACCTTTATGAGGTGGAGAGCTATTTTAGCCTGGATTTACTTAGCAGCTTACAGGTGGGGCCTGGTCGTCTTACCTTGGGAATTGAGAATCTGTTGAATAGTGACGAGCTAGTGCTAAATTCCCAAGAGCGGGTTGGTTTCTTTGAGGACCGACGCTTTGCTAGACCGGGAATTACGGCAAGTCTACGCTACTCTGTTGAGTTTTAACCAGCAATGGTTGCCAGATGCGGAGACGAGTGCATGTGGAAAGCCTGAACAATCATCGTCTCCGTGTCGCTCCGACCTAAACTTAGAACTTGACAAATAGCTAACTGTCCAACGGTTTCTCTGTTATTTTTCTGATATTGAGAATCATTGCCAATAGTGTCATACTAATCTAAGTGTAATCACTGCTGGGCAATGGCTAAAGTTCTGACACTGTGTGAGGTAAATGAAATTTTGCAAGGGTACCGTGTTAACGGTCAGCTCGCAGAATATCGAGATAAGTCAGAAACTCTTGTTTACTGCCCTGCAGAGTTAGGTCGGGGCTGGGTGCGTGATATACAGCTGCGTTCGGGATTAACACTTCATGCTTCAAATAACACTACAAAATTTACAACCATAAACAGAGTTCGACAGCATCATTTGGATATGCCGCTGACGTTTAAATACTATCTGGCCGGTGGCTCACGCGTGGATAATGATGGTTTATCTGGTGAAGTGGAAGAAGTTGCTGGGAAAAGCTATTTATATCACTTTCCCAAGACCGGTGAAGTTGAACAGGATATGCCAGGGAGACATCATCATCTCTGTATTCGAGTTGCACCAGAGCTGATGTACGGACTGTGCGATCACATCGATGAATTCCCAACGCCTCTTAGAAAAACCTTAGAAAAACCGGCAGATTCAATCTTCTACCATCCCAGCTCGATTACCCCTGCCCAACGCCAAATTATAAAACAGATCTTCGCCTGGCCTTATCAGGGACTGGCCCGTCATCTCTATCTAGAAGGTAAGGTACTAGAGCTGATCGCCCTCCATCTTAACCAGGTGCTGAACAGCTCATCTCAGCAAGCCACCTCAATCAATCAAAAGGATATGGAGCGCATCCAAGCAGCCAGAGATATCCTAATCCAAAATGTTGTCAGTCCTCCTTTGTTAACCGAGATAGCTCAACAGGTAGAGCTATCTGAAACCAAACTCACCCAGGGCTTTCGACAGGTTTTTAACACCAGCGTCTTTAACTATCTGCATCACTACCGTTTAGAACAGGCCCGCCAGCTGCTCCAAACGGGCAGCCTGAATATCCAGGAAGTGGCTCGCAGTGTTGGCTACACCAGCTTTAGCTCATTTACCAAAGCATTCAAAAAAAAGTTTAAGGTACCCCCCAGCAAGTACCTTAGGAGCCTTTGACTCTATGCTCGAACCTACCTTGGGTGGATGGGATAAGAGTCGCTAGCTCTCGAAGACAGAACGTATCGAGAATTCATCTGTCAAGGTTTTATAATCGCTAGTAATTCTTAAAACAAAGTCCTGTTTGCAGGCATGGGATTAGTTTCTGCTGCGCAGTTAAGGTGTGAGGTATCATGACAACTTTCAATAAGCTGGTTGGTCACAATTTTTTGGCTGGCCTAGTTTTGGCAAGCGTTATTCAACCGAGTTTAGCCGACACTCCCCT
>JBCCJR010000244.1:0-7953 GCA_039045805.1 Cyanobacteria bacterium P01_C01_bin.118 | reverse complement strand
CTTATTAATGGCCGATCCGTTTGCGTCTGGAATGAATGACTTGCTGCAGGGGTTAGATTTTGCTTACCCGGATGCGGTCAAGTTGGGAGGATTAGCAGGGATCGAAAGTATCAGTCGCAGCTGTGGCTTATTTTGTGGTCAGCAGCTCTACCGGCAAGGGGTAATTGGTGTTACGCTCTCTGGCAATATCACCATTGATGCTGTAGTGGCCCAGGGATGTCGCCCCATTGGTCCTACTTTCCGTGTGGTAGAAGCCGATCGCAATGTGGTAACTAAGGTGGCTGCTCAAGTGCCCCAAAGTGAGACAGCTGATCAAACCCCGCTTGAGGCACTGCAAGAATTGTTTCAAGAGCTGGATGAAACCGATCGGCAGCTGGCTCAGGAGTCGTTGTTTATTGGTTTGGCTCAAAGCAGCTTTAAACAGGCGTTGGGCCAGGGTGACTTTTTGATTCGTAATCTGGTAGGTGTAGACCCAAAGGTGGGTGCGATCTCAATTGCGGATCGCATTCGTCCAGGTCAACGGATTCAGTTTCATTTGCGAGATGGTCTAACGGCCAAGGATGAACTGGCACATCTGCTAAAGACCTATCGTTTGGATAATTTGGAGCGAGTAGCACCAGCGGGGGCTTTGCTGTTTGCCTGCAGTGGCCGTGGCACCAGTTTGTTTGATGAGCCTAATTGTGATTCTGGACTATTTAATCAACATTTTGGACCGGTGCCGTTGGGGGGCTTTTTTTGTAATGGTGAAATTGGTCCAGTGGCCAAGACCACCTTTCTCCATGGATTTACGTCCGTTTTTGGGATTTGCCGAGCGTTGGACAATTGATACCCCTTCAGCACGTCTAAATTGCGTCTGAAAATATTTGTAGACTAGATCTATGGGTGCTGATGGGGCGGGTTGACTATTTCCGACGCCGACTCTGGTAACAGATTTTGAGGCAGGGATTTAATCAACTGCCAGGCTGTCTGGACTTGCTGTTGCCCAGCTACTGTGCCAATTTGCCCCAAGCAGCCTATGAGTGCGATCGCCACAGCCAATATCACTGTCCGCTGCAAGGTTGACGAGGGCAGTAAAGCCGGTTGCGGGGGGGTGGGAATCTCAAGGGTCCTTGTCACAGAAGGTGTTACCGGAGCTGTACGAATTGCTTGACGCAAAATGAGTAACCGTCGGTACATCTGTAACGTGTTGGGATCCTCCATCAGCCACTGAGATACAAGCTGGCGTTCTTGAGGCGTGACTTCGTTATCAAGATAAGCACTCAGCAGCTCAAACCTGGCTTCATCATCGTAGTTTTCCGCTACATCTACCTGATTTTTGTTTTTAGCTGTTTCAGCAGATGCGGTCTGAGGGGGATTACTATCAGACCGCTCGGTTGCAGTACCCAAGGGCTCAACATCGCCAGGGGGACTACCTTTGCCAAGGGGAGCGTGATGAAAGGACATAACGTTTAGACCTGAATCTACTGGTGACGCAGACATTAATGGAGACTGCTTTAAGCAATTAGTTTTGAAAAACCCTGAGAACCCTTTTGGTGTGTCCCAAGCGTAAAACAAGGTATATAGACGAGGACGCATAGGGGAAACAGATAGTTTACTCCTAAAAGTAGAACCGAAATTAATATGCTTTGGATCTAAGACGTGACGCTTAGCAAAAAGTATCCGGAAAGCAAAGACTTTTTGGATGGAATTTAAATCAGGTTTAATAAAAGCATGCTGTAGCTTGACAAAGTTTTGGCAAGCTACCAGTCACCCCGAAGTCAATACCCCATGGTTGGCCTATCGTCGGTTGGTGTATCATCACGTGTTTTCGATATTCCGTACATTAAGACTGTAAGGATGTTAAATTTGTGCCACCTTACACGGGCTGGGTACGAAATCTTGACGAACCTCCCCGACAGAACGCATATACAGCGAAGGGGGTAAGGGTATACTAGATTTTAGCCGTTTGCTTATCCAACCATGCAGCACTTGGCCAAGGTTTGCCATACTACCTCGGAAGGCTCTACTGTCTTACAGTTTCTAGCGCGTCAGCTTGAAGATTACCTTTGGGAGCTTTCCATCGGCGATCAAGAGGTAGTGTCCACGCTACCGGTGACATTTAATGAAGGCACCTTGGTGCTGGTAGAACTTGACGACTCTAATCAGGTTGTCGAGCTACAGGAAGCTACAGATTGGATTTTAGATTTAGTTTCTCAGTTTTTGACCCAGGGAGTTACACCACAGTTCTTTCATCAAGAAGTGGAACGAGCTGAGCAATGGCGTCAGTCCTTAACATTGCAAAGCCAAGAGATTCGGCGTCGAGCCTTAGAAACTGCAGCTCGACGCGATGAGATTCAGGCCTTGGAGAAGAAATTGCGGTTAGAGCAAGAAGAACTCGAACGTCAAAACGAAACCCATTCTCCCTAGGGCTGAGGCAAATTAGTATCTAGTCCTTGATGCTTACGAAGCGGATTTTTGGGCTGACAATAAATTAGCACCCTCAGGCTGAGGCATGCCGGTGTTAGTTTTTAAAAAGATGGTGCGCAAAAGTCTGGCAGCGGCTCTTTGCGCTAAATTTTGGGCCAAGCGCTGTCCCATCTCACGGGTTTCGGGTTTAGCTAATACTTGGGGGACAAATTTCACCACAGTACTGCCGCTCATCCCTCTCGTATCCCTTAAAAGGCCAACGATACGGCCAATATTCTCCCATTCTTTGGGCATGCCATTCGTAGTAACTGTGGGTGGCTGCTGCGACGTTTCATTTGTCATCACAGTCTGTAATCGCTTGATTAAACTGTGGCCAAACTGGTCGAGGCTTTTAGCCAGTTCATCAGCGATATGGTCTCGAATGTGATCGCCGCGTTCTGAGAAAAGATAATCAATGGTTTGCTGCAGTACCTTTTCAAGATCATAATCCTGACTAGAGCGAGCATTGCGTAGAAGATTTTCCAGGCGATTCCAACGGAAGTCACCATCTTTAAAGAGCAGCGCTTGCAATGACTGACGGAGCTCAGGGGCTGGATCTGTCAGTAATCGTTTGGCTACGTACGGATAGGCTTTACTCAGCACCTTAAAGTCAGGGTCCACGCTAATGGCAATGCCGTCCAAGGTTACCAGAGAGCGGATAATCAGGGCATAGTAAGCTGGCACCCGAAAGGGATACTCATACATCAGAGCAGAAAACTCGTCAGTAATGCTTTTAAGATTTAGCTCGGCGACTGAAGCGCCTAATGCATTGTTAAACACAGTGGCTAGAGCCGGAATAATTGGCTCTAAATCAGTCTCAGGGGTTAAAAATTCGAGCTTGATGTAATCATTGGCAAGACCATCAAAATCCCGATTGACCATGTGGACAATAGCTTCGATTAGTCCATAACGCTGGTAGCTTTCAACGTTGCACATCATGCCAAAGTCCAGGTAGGCCAGTTTGCCATCGTCCGTAACTAGCAAATTGCCTGGATGAGGGTCAGCATGGAAAAAGCCATGTTCCAACAGCTGCCGGAGGGAACACTGAACACCGATTTCAACAATTTCAGTCGCCTTTAGACCTTTTGCCTCCAGAATGTCTGGCTCTGTCAGTTTAGTGCCATTGATCCATTCCATGGTCAGGACCCGGCGGGCAGTCAGATGACTATAAATTTTCGGCACGATGATGTCTGGCAGGTAGCCATAGAGTGCCTCAAATCGCTGGGCGTTTTCCCCCTCATGGGTGTAGTCCATTTCTTCAAAGATGCGGGTGCCAAACTCATCCATGATGCTGACGAGATCGCTGCGCACTACGCTGAGGTTATTGCAAGCCCATTGGGCCATGCGTCTCAGCAGATAAATATCGCGTGTAATTTGAGCTGTGAGTCCCGGTCGCTGTACCTTGATGGCTACAGCTTCACCGGTTTTGAGTTTGCCTTTATAAACCTGACCGAGGGATGCAGCTGCAACCGGATTTTGGGAGATTTCTGCGTAGATATTTTGAGGCGATTGGCCCAGATCTTCTTCGATCAGACGAAAGGCAATTTCGTTAGGGAATGGGGGAATCTGGTCCTGCAGTTTCACCAGCTCCTCCATAAATGCTGGGGATACCAGATCGGGGCGAGTCGATAGGGCCTGGCCAATTTTGATATAGGCAGGACCTAGCTTAGTCAGAATTTGCCGTAGTTGAACGGCGCGGTTGGCTTCATTTTTTGTGCCACTGCCGGTTTGGCGATCCCATAGCAGCCCAAGGCCAAATCCCAGAAATGTCCAAACCAGCTCCACTAGCCGTAGAAAAATTTGTAGGGGACGGATGCGATAGTAGTTTGCGATCTCAACTGGGTCATAGGTCAGCAGCTCATCCACAGACGTCACTGACGCGGCTGAAGTTGGATTTTGGCTGTAGAACGCTGACGCAGTCTGCATGGTCTATGATCCTTTTCCTATAAAGCCTTGAGTAAGCTTGAAAATATGTTTAAACCTGAACCTGAGGAATTAAGGACCTCAAATTCCTAAAACAAAATAAAGTGATCATTAACTATTGTAACAAGTTGTCATCACTATCCCCAGCCCTCTCCCACAATTGCCAGGATAATCTGCCCCACGCAGCAGCAACAGTCGAAGAAACCGAATTTTGTCTGTCCTTTCTAAAGATTTGCCTTGATGATGGGGCAGCTTTTAACTTATGGAAGGGGTCCCATCACTTGCAGGCTGTGCAGCTTAAGCCAACATTTCAGTTAATTTCCACAGTAAAAATTCACAGTAAGATTGACTAGCTCATTGTTTGAGCAATACCGTTATTTGGCTGTCCCATACTTTGAGCTGGTTGAGTCACCTCCATTTGCAATCTATCGTCGTCGGGAAACAGCAATTTCTGCAGCTCATCTCCTGCCGGAGGCAAGGGCTATGCTAACCTCCCTGAAAATCGACAACTTTACCCTGATTGATCAATTAGAACTGTCGCTGCAGCCTGGGCTCAATGTGCTCACCGGAGAAACGGGGGCGGGCAAGTCCATCATCTTGGATGCTATTGATACGGTCTTGGGGGGTAAAGCCAGTGGCCGCTTGGTCCGCACTGGTGAAAAAAAAGCCCTGATTGAAGCTACGTTTCAGACTCCTCCTGCGGTAGCCGAATGGCTGACGGCTAACGATATTCCTCTAAATGGTGACGGCTTGCACTGTAGCCGTGAACTTACCACAGGGCGCGGCAGTGTGCGCAGTCGCAGTCGTCTGAATGACGTTGTCGTTAAAAAAAATCAGCTGGAAGAGCTACGTCGTCTGCTTGTGGAAATTACGGCCCAGGGTCAAACTGTTCAGCTGGGTTCTTTGGATGCTCAGCGTGACTGGCTTGATGGCTTTGCCGGTAATCAACAGCAACAGAGGCGAGTGGCGGCTGCCTATGCTACGGCTACCGAGGCTCAGCAAGCTCTAGAAAGACGTCTACGGGCTGAACAGCAGCGTCAACAGCAGCTGGACTTGTTTGAGTACCACGCTCAAGATCTTAACGGTGCTAATTTAGAGGATCCTGATGAGTTGGAAGCCCTTAAACAGGAGCATCAACGTTTGAGCCATAGCGTAGAGTTGCAAAAACAAAGCTATGAAGCCTATCAAGTCCTTTATGAAAGTGATGGTAGTTTTGAGAGCTGTTCTGAGCTCCTGGGGCGGGTAGAAACCTTGCTGGGCTCGATGCAACGGTTTGACGAGCAAGTCACTCCAATGCTGGATTTGGTCAGTGATGCCCTTGCTCAAGTAGAAGAAGCAGGCCGTCAAATCAATACCTATGGTGAAAACCTGGAAACAGACCCGACAAGATTAGCTGAGGTTGAGGCGCGGATGAGCTATCTCAAACAGCTGTGTCGAAAATATGGGCGAGATTTACCTGACTTGATTGAGTACTATCAGGAAATACAAGTAGCTTTGGATGCCCTGAATGGAGATGGTCAGTCTATTGAAGCGCTGGAAGCCGCCCATGAAGAAGCCCAGACGACTCTAACGACTGAATGTGACAAACTCACTAAACTCAGAAAAAAGGCAGCTAAGCGACTGGAGTCACAGCTTGTAGAAGAGCTTAAGCCTCTAGCAATGGAGCGGGTAAAATTTAGGGCCGAGCTCCGCTCAGCTGCTCCTCAGGCTCATGGGGCGGATATAGTGGAATTTCTCTTTAGTCCAAATCCTGGGGAACCCCTAAAGCCTTTGACTGAGACAGCATCAGGTGGGGAGATGAGTCGCTTCTTATTGGCATTCAAGGCCTGCTTTAGCAAGGTAGATCCCATTGGTACCCTGATTTTTGATGAAATCGATGTGGGTGTTTCAGGGCGTGTGGCCCAAACAATTGCGGAAAAGCTCTATCAGCTCAGCCAGCATCGTCAAGTGCTCTGTGTTACGCACCAACCCCTAGTCGCGGCTATGGCCGATGCTCATTTCCACGTTGACAAGCAAATTGTTACTAATGGCAAAAAAAAGACCGATGAGCGTACGGTAGTAAGAGTTACAGGTCTAGACGATGATGCTCGACGAGAGGAGCTGGCACAGCTAGCTGGTGGACGCTCTCATCAAGAAGGGATTGCGTTTGCCGAATCGCTTCTAGCTCAGGCTGCATCGATTCGACAGAATTAGGAGCTTTTCATATGCCAGCTCTCAGCTGACAGGATTGTGGTCGTTGACCATATCAATCAAAGTGATGTAGCGAATTATTTCTATCGGTTGGCTATAAATATTGAATTTATTGAATTAACGTTTGCCTCCATAGCCGATAGAAGCTGTGGATATATTCAAAAGATACATACCTATTCACGAGGATCACTGAACTAATCATTGACCTATTAGTTGTTCAATGTTTGTAGCTCAATCACTTGTTTTGATTGATACGTTGGGTGTTCTTGAATAATTCCTTCACCGGTTGCCATTACTGTGAGTAATCGTCATGCTATTTTTTGGTACGTTTTCAAAACGACACTGATCGGCACAAATGCATTTGGTCTGTGGCTAGGGTTGCAGACTATAGGTGTCACTCAGAGGGCCGACAGCATCCATACCAATGCTCAGCTGTTGCAGTCTTGGTCTCCTTGTTTGGCGATCGAGCAGCGTGAGGGCATCAATATTACTCATAACGGTCAAGTGTTGACTGGTAGAGCTGTTGCTTTGCCATGGGCTCCAGGGAAGATGCTGGTACGAGATCGCACCTGGGTTCCGTTTTGGCTGATTGTAGGGTTTGTATTGATGAGCCTGTGTGCGCTGCTGCTGCTGCTGGAAGTCATGCGTGGGCGTCTGCTGCAGGCATATCTCCTACAAGAACATAAAAGGCGTTCTACAGAAGCCTATAATCTCACCCAAACAATTGCTTATCAGGCAGCCTATGATTCACTCACAGGACTGCTCAATCGAAATGAGTTTGATACCCGCCTGCGGCAATCGGTAAAACGTGTCCAAGAGCGAGGTATTCCAGCAGTATTGGCCTATCTGGACCTGGATCAATTTAAAATTTTAAATGACACGGCTGGGCATTTGGTGGGTGACCAGCTACTGACAGAACTCGCTCAGCTATTGCAACAAAATATCCGTAGTTCTGATAGTTTGGCCCGTCTGGGGGGGGGATGAATTTGGCCTATTGCTGGAGGGGTGTTCCCTGGAGCAGGGACGTCGATTATCTCAGCTATTAGTGGATAGGATTAAGGACTATCATTTCGTCTGGCGAGGGCGGAGATTCCAGGTGGGAGTCAGTATCGGGTTGGTGCCGATTTCAGGGGATACTGCCAATGTACTGGATTTGCTGAGTCGGGCTGATTTGGCTTGTTATAAGGCCAAAGATATGGGACGAGGCCGAGTCTACATAGCGGCTCAAGATGATACAGAACTAGATCGCCAACATCTAGAGCGCCGGTCCAGAATTAAACATTGACAAAAAGTCTATTGTGTTAGTTTCTGATTCAAGCTGTTTTGGCCCTTGTTGGCGACATCATCCGCGCCAGTACATGGAGGTTGTAGACAACGGCAGTGCGTCGTAAATCG
>JBCCJR010000243.1:0-7983 GCA_039045805.1 Cyanobacteria bacterium P01_C01_bin.118 | reverse complement strand
GGGTTACATTCTTTTAAGCGTTTTCCCAAACGGCTAACGGGGTTGGCCAGTGGGGCATCATCCCTGGCGTTGATGGGGTTTTACAGTTTTGGCCAGCTGAGCGCCCAGGACCCCAAAGTCGCCTTTACGGGGGCGATCGTCGGTGGAGTTATCGGTGCTGGCTTGGGCTTTTGGGCGGCCCGACGGTCAGGCTTTTGGGCCAGTGCGATCGCGCTGTGCGGCAGCCTCTGCGCCTATGGAGCCGCATTTGGATTTGGTACCTGGGTGCTGGCCGCTGTCACCGTGGGCCGCTGGGAGATTGCTATCCCCATGGGCATTTTGACGGGGCTTTATCTGTGGTTTACCCGTCGGGGCCTGGGCTGGGCCTATCGTCAGCTACTTTCTTAAGATTACGTTTCATTTGTGCCCTTACGTAATACCTTTTTGGCAAGTTGTATGCAGCTTAGGGTGAGGTCCCACTGGCTAGCAACCTGACTAAGCACTGTTGCGATCGCGCCCCTAACAAAAACACTTGTAAGTAATCAGAGGGTGAATCATGACTATAGAAACCACAGGGCGCTATCTAGTGCTATTACCGGATGAAGACCTGGGCGCAGGCATTCAAGCACTATCCAGTGCCACCGGGATTCAGGGCGTTGCCAGAGCTGCCGATTTTGAAGATCACGCCTTTACAACAGAAGAATTAGATAGCCCCAACGCATCAGTCTTTGACGATCTAGGCGTAGCCGTTGTCCCCCTCGATCCGGACCAGGCCCAGTCAGTGCGTGCCAGTGCCGCCGCCCATCACAATGTCTTAGCGATTCAACCAGAGCGAGTGGTTTATGCCATTGACCACGCCGGACTATCAGCAGACTATCTACGGGGCTACCGCGACGCCGCCACCCATCTTTACGATCAAGCAGAACCCCAGCGTGGGCAAGCAGTTGCCAGCACCCACAGCGGCCATCATCCCAACTATAAAAATGGTCAAACCACCTGGGGCTTACAAGCGACGCGGGTGGTGGACTCCCCCTACAGCGGCCTGGGCATCAAGGTAGCTGTACTGGACACCGGCATGGATCTAGACCATCCCGATTTTGCCGGTCGTAAACTCCATAGCCGCTCTTTTATCAATGGCGAATCTGTCCAGGATGCCAACGGCCATGGCACCCACTGCATTGGTACCGCCTGTGGTCCCAAAGACTCAGCCGAGCTGCCCCGCTATGGCGTTGCCTATAACGCTGAAATCTATGCTGGCAAGGTACTTGACAACCGTGGCTCCGGCTCCGACAGCGGCATTCTGGCCGGTATCGAGTGGGCCGTCAACAACGGCTGTGCCATCGTTTCTATGTCCCTGGGGGCACCCACCCGTCCCGGTGATACCTTTTCACCCATCTATGAGCGCATAGGGGAGCGCGCTTTGAAGCGTGGTTCTCTAATTATTGCCGCTGCGGGCAACGAAAGCCGTCGCGACAATGGTCAGATTAACCCAGTGGGTTATCCTGCCAATGCCCCTTCCCTCATGGCAGTTGGTGCCCTTGATAGCCAGTTAGGCATGGGCTTCTTCTCCAACGGTAGTATCAACCTGGATGGCGGCCAGGTTGACATCGCCGCACCCGGTGTGGAGGTTCATTCCTCATGGCCTATGCCCGATCGCTATAAGAGCATCAACGGCACCAGTATGGCCACCCCCCACGTATCTGGGATCGCCGCCCTCTATGCCGAAGCAACCGGAGCCCGTGGCCTAGAACTGTGGGCCTGGCTAATGCGAGACGCCCAGCGTTTGGGATTACCAGGTACCGATGTTGGCATCGGCTTAGTACAAGCTCCCCTAGGCTAGTTCTGTTACCGTACATTAATGAAACCATTGCTAGTTTGTTTTTCCTGATTTAATTCAAACTAGCAGTGGCGGGACTATGAAAAACACTTTGTGGCTTAGACAACTCACCCGATGGCTGCTTGTTGTACTTTTATCAGTGAGCTTAGTCAGCTGTTGGCCGAGCAAATCAGATACAAAATTAGACACTGTTAATGCACCCCCAGGAGCAGATATGGACAAGGTAACGGTAAATATCACCATCGATGATGCCCATCTGGAGCAAATAGACCAGATTACAGAAGACCTCAAAGCAGCTGGTTTAGACGTAGAACAAACTCTATCTACCCTGGGTATTGTCACCGGTTCCATAGACTCGGAAAAAGTAGCTTCACTGTCGGATGTAACGGGCGTTGACTCAGTAGAGACTGATAAAAAGGTTACGTTGCCAAAAACAGGCCCTGATGTGCAGTAAGAAGAGCGTTGTTCATACTGAATCTAGATATGATCGGAGGGAGCCAAAACCGGTTGCTTGAGGTCCCTCCGAGTTCCCCAAATCCCCATGGCTAGGGCCGGAAGGCCGCCCTAGGACCCAGCCTACTAGATTGTCCTTAATTGCATTAAATAGGGGTTACGGCGGGGTCGATTAATTAGGTTATCGCATTGTTGTTTGGCACGACGTTGTTGGGAAATCTTTTCCATCGTACTTCTAAACAGTAGATACGGATATTCCGGAAGGTTGGCACGGCCCACCCTCCACGTAGAGCAGGTCTTTCTACTTCCTTATTTCCATTCACGCTCTAGGGCTTTGCTTGTCACTTAAGATCTTCCTGCAGTTCCTGCAACTCCACCAAAGTATTCCGAAGGAGTAGTTTTTTAGCCGTTTGTTCAGTTGAAGTCTTACCAAGTTGAACCGGCGTTTGCAAAACAACAGAAACTTTACTCTGATAAGTATCTAGCGCAGCAAGAGCTACTCTGGAGAACTCAACAAGGTAACTTCGTATCAACTCTTGCTCAGGCTGAGAAAACTCTTTTGGAGCTTGTTGCCAGCCTACCCATAAATCCACTGGGCGAGGTTTTTCAGCAAAGTCACAGACTTTATACCCCCACTCCACCACCGCACGTCTCTTTTGTTCCCAGGTGGGGTAAAGCGTCTTTGTCAACCACTGCGATGCATTACCCCCTTGAAGTGCTAGAGAAAAATCCTGCTGGTAGTACGCTAGCAAATTATCGATCTGTAGCCAGGTTTTCAGGTCAGTGACACTTTGTTCAAATCCTGTTTTCATCAGCTGCTGCACCCGTTTTTGAATCGCAGCACGGCGGGGTAAAGGAGTTTGTTCTAAAACTTGTAGCTGTTGTTCTAGTGCCTGGTGTACTTGTCTGACCAAAGGCAACAGACGAGACAGACGATGCTGGGGTAATTGAGGTAATAGCGTTTGAGCAAGGGTGTGTAATGCCGATTCCAGGGCGGGTAACCCTGATGCATTAGCAGCATCCGTATCTTCTTTGAGGCGAGCTCGTAGCGCAGGCAGAGCATCCACGGCATAGAGATTGCTAACGGGCGTGCAAAAGTCTTCGGTAATGGCGTGTAAACGATCCATCACCTGCTGACGTTCTTCCGTCTCTACAAGATTGAGAAAATTGACCACAAACACTACGGTGGTAATGCCTCGACTTATAAGCCAATCTCTCAGATGGTTGCGCTCTGCCAGGGTCATTAGTTTACGGCCATCCAGTAGTTGGACTACGACATCGGCTTCTAATAGTTGACTGTAGATCAGCTGACTGTTGTCGTCCTGGTCATCGGTGCCGGGGAGATCGACTAGCTCGACACCCTGTTGCAATAGGGGATGGGGACACTGAACTTGAACGGCCCTCACATTCTGTTGCATCTGTCGCTGATCGTTGAGGGTGGCGTAGCGTTTTAACAGCTCTGTGCTCGGTTCTTTTATGGATGTGCCGTCGATCAGGGTGATGCGGGTGGTGATGGTGGTGCCGTAGGTAATAGTGATGGCAGCTCCGGTGGTGGGGACCAGGTCAATGGGGAGGGCTTTTTGGCCCAGGAGGGCGTTGAGCAGGGTGGATTTGCCGTGGTTAAAGGGGCCAAAGACGATGATGCGCAGGTTGGGATGGGTGAGGTGGGCGCACTGACGCAAGATGTTGGTCTTTAGTTCGGTGTTGTCTGGCTCTAATAGCCCGACTGCTTTTTGTAATGGGGGGATGATGTTGTCTAAGGAGGGGAGTATAGCCACAGCTAATCAGTCCTCCCTTTTCGAAGGGCGGTAATGCAGATGTATCTGATCGATTACATCGAGTGTTATTACTGCGGTTCCCCTTGCGTTACGCCTCTGGCGCATGCCCTTTGGGCTATAGGGGAACCAACGGAGGGGGCTTCGGCTGTCTGCGCCAGTTATCCAAACCCCTCCCTGACGGTTCCCCTTGCGAAGGGGAACCAAGAGCTTGACCTGACTGAAATCTGTATGTGTCAAAGATTTTTTAAATGCTTGATTACTTCACTATGACTCAACCCTAATCACGTTCTATGAAAAGCTTGTAGCCAATCCAAATAATGCCCAGGAAGAGCAGCAATCCAGCTAGCCAGGCAGCCACTCGCACGGCAACAATTGCGCCAAGAATGAGTAGACCAAACCGAACGATTTTGGGTAAGCGCTTGTACCAGGGGCGAATAGCAGCAGCTTTGCGTTTTGCCTTCAGCTTGCCTGGCGTGGAAGCATCTATTTCTGATTCCAGCTCACGCATCCGTACATTGACTTCGCGCTCCTTAAGCGTTTCTTCCCAGGATTGGAGGTCTTGCTCTTTAGACTGACGATCAGGATTCATGAGTTAGAAAAATAACCAAGGACTTTTTCAAAAATATGCGTAGTTTTGGAGACCTGCAACCTTTTGAGGAAAACAGGCATAAGAGCCATAAGTAACTTCACCAGACAGCTGTCATATCCAACACAAAGCCAGGTAATACATCATCTCCTGACAGGGTAGTACGACTCTGACAGGTCGGTACTGAAAACCATCATCTATGCTCCCAGAAACTCTTCAGAACTACGTTTCAACACTTGTACAGCTTCAATTTCATCGTCTTTTGCCAGCTTTAGAAATGCATAAAGCTGTTCTTTTGGCACATTTGGAAACGTTGGGCTTTGGGCCACCTCGACATACACCTGATCCTGCAGCTGGTAAATCCGACAAATACTGCCATTAAACCGCCAAAATTCTGGCACTCCCAAACTGGCATAAAACTCATTTTTACGAATATCGGTATGGGTGATATCCACTTCAACAACTAGATCAGGGGGGGGATCTACGGCAAAATCGACATTTCGGCCTTTTACCAGCGGCTGATTTTGAATGTAGTAGGCGTTGTCCGGTTCTGCACCCTTTTTCAAATGAGGATAATTCATTGTGGTTGACCCCATAGTCTTGATGCGTAGACCAAATAGCTCAACTAACGTCAAAATAAATCGCTCTATTAATCGCCTAAAAAATTCATGGTCTTCTAACAGCGTGGTAATCTCTAGCAGTCCATTGTCATAGGTCAGCCTTGAGCCTCGCTGCTGAGGTAATGCATCCAGAATTTGTAGATAGGCGTCCCACTCCACACCGTGCAATACCACCCGCTTTTCACCTACGGTGGGCTGCATATCAGCTTTTGGTTCTGGCGCGGCAATCACCATTGCAGTAGCAAACTCAGGCATTAAACTTAATGGCCATTGTAATCTACCCAATTTCTACAATGTATTGAGAACTATTGAGGTGGACAGAGTTCTTTATGCTCCTCAGGGGTATCGATATTGGTCATATAATCCCCTAGCCAGTCACAGCCCTTAGCTACCAATTCATCCAGGTCAAAATTCCAGAGAATAACGGTTTTATCTTTGCTGGCAGAGGCCAGGATCTTACCATCGGGACTAAACCGCACGTCCTCAACGCTGCCCCTATGCCCTCGGAGGGTGGCAATGGGCTTACCATCCAGCTGCCACAGACGAATGGTTTGATCGGTACTGGCGGTGGCCAGGACTGTACCATCCGGACTAAAGGCCATTGCTTTAATAGCAGCGGTATGACCTTTAAGGGTGATGATGGAGGTGCCATTCAACTGCCACAGACGCACCGTACCATCGCCAGCGCCTGTAGCCAGGGTTTTACCATCGGGGCTAAACTGCACATTGCCCACACCATAGTCGGAGGGAGTGTGGCCACTTAGGGTGGCAACGGGGGTGCCATCCAGCTGCCATAGGCGAATCGTATTGTCCTTACTGGCAGAGGCAACGGTTTTACCATCGGGGCTAAACCGCACATCCCGGATGCCTGCTTGATGCCCTGACATTGTCGTAAGCAGGGTGCCATCCCGCCGCCATAGGCGCACTGTATTGTCTTCGCTGGCGGAGGCCAGGGTTTTACCCTCCGGACTAAATACCACCTTCTGCACACTGGACTGATGCCCTTTGAGGGTGGTGATTAGGGTGCCGTCTAGCTGCCATAGCTTGATGGTCGTATCGCCACTAGCGGAGGCAATGGTTTGGCCATCGGGACTAAACCGCACATTACCCACTCCTTCTGTATGTCCTTTGAGTGTGGCTATGGGGGTACCATTGCGCTGCCACAGCCGCACTGTGTGATCATTGCTAGCAGACGCGATGGTCTGACCATCGGGACTAAAGCGAATGTCCCAGACAATATCCTCGTGATCTTCGATATTCGCGATCAGAGTACCATCCTTTTGCCATAGCCTGAGGGTGTTGTCGTTACTAGCTGATGCCAATAGATTGCCATCGGGACTAAAGCGGATGTCTCCGACAACTTGTTCATGGCCTTGTAGTTGGGTGATGACATTTCCTGGGTACTGCCACAGCCGGACTGTGCCGTCACCACTGGCGGAGGCTAAGGTTTTGCCATCGGGGCTAAAGCTCACGCTCCATATTCTGTCTAGATGGCCTGCCAACGTTGTTATAGGGGTGCCATCCAGCTGCCACAGTCGGACTGTATTATCTCGACTGGCAGAGGCAATGGTTTTACCGTCGGGGCTAAAGCCCAGGTTCCACACTTGGTTGGTATGTTCCAGGAGCGTCTTTATGGGAGTGCCGTCCCGCTGCCAAAGTCTTACGGTGCTGTCGTCGCCAGCAGACACCAGGGTTTGACCATCGGGACTAAAAAGAATGGCTCTAACAAAACCGGTGTGGCCCTTCAATGTTTTAATGGGGGTACCGTTCCGTTGCCAGAGTCTTACCGTGCCATCGCCGCTGGCGGAGGCCAGAATTTGGCCATCAGGACTAAAGATGACATCGCCAACATCGGCTTCATGGCCTTTGAGAACGGCAATGGATGTGCCATTGCGCTGCCAGAGCCGCACTGTTTTATCGACACTGGCGGAGGCAATGATGTTACCGTCGGGACTAAAGTTAACGTCCCAAACACCGGCTCCATGGCCTTTCAGGGTAGTGATCAGGGTGCCATCCAACTGCCATAGTTTCACGGTCCCGTCATGACTGGCGGAGGCAATGGTTTTACCATTAGGACTAAACCGCACTTCCCATACAGAGGCTGTGTGACCTTCTAAAACGGTTATGGGGGTGCCGTCAGGCTGCCACAGACGTACGGTACCATCGTTGCTGGCGGAGGCAATGGTTTTACCATCGGGGCTAAAGCGGACATTCCACACCACATCTGTATGGCCTTCTAGTTCAGCGATCAGGGTGCCGTCAGGTTGCCACAGACGTACTCTTTTGTCTTTGCCACCGGAGGCTAAGATACTGCCATCGGGACTGTGGGCAATCCCCCAAACACTGCCGATGTGGGCATTGAGGCGATTTTTCTCTTTTATGGAATAGATTATCTGGCGCAGGGATGCGGCTACTCGTAAGGTATTATCGGGGTGCTGCTGCCGGGTGTCTATCTGCCGAGCGGTCTTAATGCCGTTGATTAGGGCTTCTATATTTAGATTAGAGAGAAAGAGTAATTCGGTGGCAACAATCTCGGCTTCTTGCTGTTTTTGTTGGGCGATATTCCGCTGCTGGGCGGCGATTCTGTACTGGATGATGGCGGCGGTGCCTGCTGCGATCGCAAACGCCAATAACCCACTTAACCACCCCACCAATGTCCGCTGACGGTTGGTGGATGCCTTGCGGCTGGACGCCACATAGCTCCCCTGTAACGGTGTCGGTTGGGGCTGT
>JBCCJR010000242.1:0-7990 GCA_039045805.1 Cyanobacteria bacterium P01_C01_bin.118 | reverse complement strand
CGCAAAGGCTCTATCAGGTAATCGCCATAAAAACTTTGTTGTTTGTAATTCCTATCCCAAAAGCGGCACCCACCTACTGTATCAGATTCTTTATTCCTCACCCGGCTTAAAGAAATGGGATGACATTATCTCGGTTCAAGCTCTTTGTGGCATTATGAACACCCCAAACCATATTCGATGGAAGTTAGGATCTGCTCCAGATGACTCTATTGTGCGGTGTCATTTGATGTACTCGCAAGAGATTTTAGATATCTTCAGTGAACATCACTGTAAGCTTTTCTTTATTTATCGCGATCTCCGAGATCTAGCGGTTTCCCATGCCCGTTGGGTAACTAAAGAAAAGCTCATCTTTTTGCATGACATCTATCAACAGCAGCCTAGTTTTGATCAGCAGTTAATGAATTCTATCGTTGGTGTACCAGTGGGAACGCCCTTTGGATCAAATCTGTCTCACCCTAACATTGCCCAGGATTTTTCACGGTGGCATGGCTGGCTGCACCATCCCAACACCTTAGCCATCAAATTCGAAGATCTTGTAGGAGAACGGGGTGGTGGCTGCGAAGAAAAACGACTACATATTGTTGGTCAAATCATGGAGCATCTGCAAATTAGCATGTCTGCTTCCGAAATAGAAAATAAGTTTAGTTCTCAGGCTATGAATCCGGAGGAGTCTCATACCTTTAAAAAAGGTGGCAAGGGCTCCATCGGGGGCTGGAGAAAACACTTCAAAGAAGACCATAAAGTAGAGTTCAAAAAAATCGCTGGGAAATTGTTAATTGATCTCGGCTATGAGACCGGGCTTGATTGGTCATAATCAGCTCCAACTATTCATTTAAGGCTAACCATAATATTCTAAAAAGATGAAAGTATTGATTTCTGCTTACTCATGTGAACCGGGGCGAGGCTCCGAGAGAGGTGTTGGCTGGAATGTTGCCTGCGAAGTTGCCAAACACCATGATGTTTGGGTATTAACGCGCCCTGATGAAAGTAAGGAAGCGATCGAAGCAGAGTTGGCGGCCAATCCCATACCCAACCTCCACTTTGTTTATTTCACCTTGCCATTCTGGCAGGATAGTATGTCCCTGGGCCAGTCTGGTGCTATGCAGATTCACTACTATCTCTGGCAAATCCAGGCCTATTTTGTGGCGCGACGTCTACACCAGGAAATTGAGTTTGATCTTGCTCATCATGTCACATTTGTTAAATATTCTGCTCCCAGCCTACTCTCATTTCTTCCTATTCCATTTGTGTGGGGACCGGTAGGTGGAGGTGAATCTGCCCCACCAAAATTTTGGAAGGACTTTAGCCTGCGGGCTCGTTTTTATGAATATGCCAGGGACTTCGTGCGTAATGTTGGCCAACGGGATCCACTGGTGGGTCTCACTATTCGTAAAAGCACTGTGGTGCGTGCTACCACCACAGACACTGCTAAACGACTATATCGCATGGGGGCGACTGATGTTCAAATCGTACCGGAAGTGGGTTTGTTAGACGAGGAAATTGACATCCTAAACCAGTCTCCTCTACCGGCCTCCCAACCCGTCAGATTTATCAGTATGGGGCGTCTTTTGCATTGGAAAGGCTTTCACCTGGGCATTCGAGCATTTGCCGAAGCTCAGCTGTCTGATGCTGAATTTTGGTTGGTGGGAGATGGTCCTGAACTAGACAATCTGAAACGTCTGGCTCAAGACTGTGGGGTGGCCGATAAGGTTAAGTTCTGGGGCCGACTCCCCCGCGAAGAAACCCTGGAAAGATTGGGGGAAAGCCATGTGTTAGTACACCCTAGCCTGCATGACTCTGGTGGCTGGGTCTGTATTGAGGCCATGGCGTCGGGGCGTCCTGTGATTTGTTTGGATCTGGGCGGTCCGGCCATTCAAGTGACCTCACAAACTGGCTTTAAGGTGGCAGCTGAGAACCCTGACCAGAGTGTGCGAGATATGGCTACAGCGATGCAAAAGCTGGCCACTAATCCTGAGCTACGGGTGCAGATGGGACAGGCAGGTCGCCAACTTGTGGATGACAACTTTAGTTGGACTGCTGTGGGTAAACAGCTTAATTCTGTTTATGCCAGCACAGCTACAGCGTTACCTGTCACGGCTTAAATTGGATTCATACCTCCTCATTGCCCAATAACCTTTCGGGCATGCCTCCGCTTCACTGCAGTAATGCCCATTGCCCCATTGCTGGTGGGCTGTGCCTACCCTACATCCGTTGCCACTATGCATGTGTTGATTCCGGCTCTTCACCGTCCTACTAAACCTACCGGTGTCTGTCGCCATGCGGTAAATCTGGCCCAATGTTTAGCTGCGACTGCCGACGTTACTCGTGTCACCCTGGTAATTGGCACCTGGCAACGGGACTACTTTAACGACGCCTTTCAGCTGGACTCTCCTAAAATCCAGCTGGTGAATGTGGATATCAAAAACAGTTCTCTGGCACGCAATCGCTGGTTTCTCTTTGGACTGCCCCAGCTAGCCAACCAGCTACAGCCCCATATGATCCATATGTCGTTTCCCTTTCCCTTTATACGACAGTGGTTTAAGAGTCCCATTGTCGCTACTATTCATGACCTTTATCCTTACGAATGTCCGGAGAACTTTGGCTATCCCCGCGTCTGGTTTAATCAGCTATTTCTTCAGCAGTGTATTCGTAATAGCGATGGGTTAACCTGTGTCTCTAAATGTACGCTTGGGGACCTCAAGAACTATTTTCCTAGGGTTACACACACTAAGAAAACAGCCGTTGTTTATAATATTGTGGACTTTGACAATATTGACGCTCAGCTGCCAACCCAGTTGAAAAGGGACGATCATTTCCTGATGACCGTGGCCCAGCATCGCAAAAATAAAAACCTGAATCTGTTGATTCGAGCTTATGGCGATCTGTGTCGTCATGAGCAGTTTCAGGCCAAACTGTTGATTATCGGCAGCTCTGGTCCTGAAACCGAACATCTCACAGGACTGGTCACTGAGTTAAATCTGGAAAAACGGGTGCTGTTTCTATCTGGTTTATCCGATGGAGAACTGAGGTGGCTCTATGAACGTGCGGCGTTGTTTGTGATTCCTTCAGCCACAGAAGGATTTTGCTTACCCCTGGTGGAGGCCCTCACCCTGGCATGTCCAGCCGTTTGCTCGGATATTCCCATTTTTCGTGAGGTGGGCTCCTCCCAATGTCACTACTTTTCCCTCGACTACCCAGGCCAACTTGCTGAAACCATAGCTACTGCCCTGACCGAATCTCCACGTCAAACCCAAACCAGAGATAACCGGTTCTCCAAATCGACTATTTCGCAACAGCTCCTTGATTTTTATCGACTATTTTAAGGATTGCCGCCCAACTACCTCTAACGATTGATGCAAAACCGTCTGCAGCTGGCTAATTTCCACACGCCCCCTGAGGTCGAGGGGCGTATTGGCAGCATGACCATGATACTGGTAGGGTTTGCCTCCGCCTTTTTCCCTCGGTTGTTGGCCTCCATGGGGGTGCCATCCATCATTAACTTTATCCATTTTGGGGTTATTCCAGGGGCTTTTTTAATCACTATTTTTACAACCAAAACACGGGATAAGAAAAGGATCAATGTTGTTTGGCAGCTACTGACGGCAATGACCCTTTTTCTAATCTGTATGCTTGCGAGCGCTACGCTAAACAGTGCTGGTATCGCCAATATTGTGCTGCAGTTTCTGTTTCAGGCAGAACCCTTTATGTTGCTGGCGGCTATTCTGGCGCTACCCTTGTCTGGAGAACGGCTACGACGTTTCCAGTACTGGGTTTTGGGGTTTGCTGCATTTAATCTTTTGCTTGCGATCGCACAGTCCATTTTGCTTCCCATCGGTCTTTATCCAAGACCTGTTGGCGGCACCCTGCAGGACAACATCGGCGGTGTTTTTGGCGGCGGGGGCGGGAGTGCCGCCAACTATATTGCCTGTACGGTCT
The DNA here is from genome assembly GCA_039045805.1 of Cyanobacteria bacterium P01_C01_bin.118. GTDB lineage: Bacteria > Cyanobacteriota > Cyanobacteriia > Phormidesmidales > Phormidesmidaceae > Leptothoe. Next base: position 4,054 of record JBCCJR010000242.1, on the reverse strand, counting down.
CATTCTACGTAGGGCTATATTTCTTTAATCAGTTCAAACACCTCAAACTATGGATGAGGATATTGCCTTTGGTTGGCGCTATTTATCAAATTCAAATCTCTGATTCCAAACAGGTATTTTTAGCCCTAGTGGTTGGCTGGGGACTACTGGCCGTCACCAAGGTCGAGCGACCTGATCGACTGCTGATATATCTGTCGCTGTTTGTCACATTAATAGCCGTATTTGCCTGGGCCTTGCTAAACATAGATGCCGAAATTCTTAAACCTTATCAAAACTGGATCGATCGCCCTATCTGGGGTTGGGATGGCCTGGCTGCGAGAACCAAGTTTGCAGCATTTCGCATCATTCCTAATCATTTTGAATCTCCTTTAAATTGGCTCTTTGGTCTAGGGCCGGGACATACCGTCACCCGTCTTGGCGGTTGGGTAATGAGAGACTATGAAAGTCTGTTACAACCCTTAGGGGCGACAATTCACCCCGTATCGGCACAGGTCTTTAATGTGGTGCTCACCACGTATCTTGCGCAAGAATCTACGGTTTATTTTCCCCTATTTACATGGGCTGGCATTTGGGGAGATGGGGGCATTATTGGTTTAATCACCTATTTGTTTATGGGTTTCATCGTTTGGAAACAGGTTTGTGTAGACGACTTTGGTAAGTTTCTACTGCTATCCACCGTCGCATTTGGCTGCATTTTGACTCAGATGGAAGAGCCTGGCCATATGCTCACCATTGCCTGTTTACTAGGGTTACGTTGGCAGGAACAGCGGGAGAAACAGCTACTGCAGCGTCAAACAAGGATAAATTAGACCTAATGCTGTGCTCGTCGGGTCTTACAAACAGAGAGCACAGCGGCACTGTAACCGCTGTGCTCTCTGTTTTATGCCTTAGACTGATGCCAAACCATACCCTGCATTAAACGTAGCGGACGCAACATATAGTAGATAAAAAACAAAGGTTTAGGTAATGGTATGGCGGCAATGTCTGCCAGTGTAGGATTCATTAGAGTTAGTACGCAGCGTACCCGATTTTTCCAATTGTGCATCAGCCTTAATTGGTACAAAAACACGCCCATCGTTAACCTGGAGTTAACATGACATTGTCTATTAAACAGAAGATTGTCCTGAACAGTTTGAGCAATCCCTTGGATTGAGGGTAAAGTTCTAATCTGGCTATTGACGCTATCGGGCAATGTTAACCCATATAAGCTCTCGACCAGGCTTAATCCTAATAAAAGCCTGGGCAAGATATCTAGGTCTTGTGACAGGCTAATTAAGGTGTGCCAGCTCAGGTTAGGATATCTCGCCATGAGCATTGCTAAATCAAAGAGTTTACCTAACTTGGGCCAATACTCTTCGGCACCTTGGGCCACAGACACCAATACTTGAAGCTCTGGCGTTAGCCCCAGTACCTGCTGACCAGCAATTGTGAGCATTTGAGTATGTTGCCAAATCCACCGTGTATCAAATAGAGGGAGAAATTGTTTAGATAAAATTCCTTGATGAATATCCAGAAAAATATGGCGCTTAAATAAGCTGTACTCCTTTTGCGATTTAAAGTATGCTGCCTGCTCTAGAGCATCGAGTTGTTTAAGGCACTCTCTTTCTGATGTAGCCATCAATTTGTCACATTGATAGCCCTGATCAATGGCAATAGTTCTAAGCCTTAGAAAATCATCTGGATGAACTAATAAATCCAGATCGCTAAATGATCGAAGCGACAAGTCACCATAGGCACTGACTGCCGTCATCGGTCCTTTAAAGGTAATAGCCTTTATGTGATGAGCGTCTAGAACTCCGAGGAAATCTTTTAGCTCTTTTAGTAAGGAAAAATTCTTATGAATATTCTTGAGTTGATAGCTATGTAATGCTTTTAAGATCGAGTCTGGTATCTTGAGCGATTGGTCAGATGAGAGTACTTTATGTAATATTGGCAATAGCCGATGAAAACTAGCCAGTTTCAGAACTTTTGACCAGTCTAGCTCAGGATGGTTTACCAATCGTTGTAGCTGATACTGACACTTGCTACCCAGATGATGTCTGGCACATTGCAGTATTAGAACGAGTTCTGGTGAAATCTCAGTTGTAATTAAATCATTCACGGACTTTAAAGGCGTTTAATTTAAGGGGTTAACCGACAGCCTGACTACCAGTAGTTTTTAGCCTGTATTTCAAATAAATTGGCGTAGGTGCCCTGATGCTCCATTAGTTCTTGATGGCTACCCTGTTCGACAATGCGGCCCTTATCCATCACATAGATGCGATCGGCCATTTTGACAGTGGACAGTCTATGGGTGATGAGAATCGCTGACTGGTCTTTAATGAGCTCACGAAACTTGCTAAATAGCTCATACTCAGCCTTTGGGTCCATCGCACTGGTGGGCTCATCCAGCACAATCACTTGAGACTGACGTAAAAAGGCTCGGGCTAATGCGACTTTTTGCCACTGACCAATACTAAGTTCTTCTCCACCATGGAATAGTTTACCGAGCATGGTGTCATATCCATCAGGTAGCTGAGTGATTACATCGTGGGCTCCGGCATGTTTTGATGCTTCTATGATGCGCTGGTCTTGGGGAGGGAGATGAACATTACCCAACCAGATATTATCTTGGGCTGACAGGTGATACTTGGCATAGTCTTGGAAAATAACGCTGATCTGTTGGCGTAAATGGTCAACATCCAGATCCCGTAGGTCTATCCCGTTGAATGTGATCTGTCCTTGGGTGGGATCGTATAAACGACAAAGCAGTTTGATCAGTGTGGTCTTACCTGAACCGTTTTCTCCCACCAGGGCAACGGTTTCACCAGGATTAATCGTAAATGAGAGATTTTTAAGGGCCTGACGAGAAGTGCCTTCGTACTGAAAACTAACGTCTTTAAATGTGATCCCTTGTGTTTGGTTCGGGGGACAGAACTTGGGCTGTGCTGGGGTTACAATCTGTGGCTGCAGGTCTAAAAACTCATAGAGGTTGGTCAGGAATAAGTTATCTTCATGCAGCCCAGAGAGACCTGCAATAAATGATTTGAGAGCCCCCTGCCCCCGCTGTAATGCCTGATGGTACAAGACCAAGTCCCCAAGCCTTAAAACTCCCTGCAGCGCCTGATAAAGGATAAAACCATAGATGGCCCCCACCATTCCCCCCGCCAATATATTGGCTGCTAAAAACGAGAGCGAACGCCATGCCATGAGCTTAAATTTTGCTTGGTAGAGTTGCGATCGCAGCCGATTAAACCGCTGACCAAATAGCTCTCCCAGCCCAAACAGGCGTATTTCCTTAGCAAACTGATCTCCTGTCAGCAGCCAGGCAAGATAGGTCGATTGCCGTTCAACGGGTGTCCAGGTCCGCTGCCATACATACAACTTCTGGGTATAGTAAAATCGCACCAATACCGTGGGAATAACCGCCCCTAAAAGGATGCTAGTAATGCCCCAATGGAGAGTTAATAACAACCCCACCATAGCCACCAGCAAAATACCATTTTGAACCACCAGAGCCAGCCGCTTTAAAATCTGATTAGGGCGATAGGACGCTTCTTTTTGAGCCCGCTGCAATGTATCGTGATAGCGAGGATTCTCATAGTAGCTCAGATCAATCTCAACGGACTTAGCATGCAAAACGCTGCGCATGTAGTCGGAGACTTTTTGGGCTTGTGATGACGTAACTAGCTCTGAAAGCGCCTTGGCTATCATTCCGGTCAACAGAACTACAGCTAGGCCAATCAGTAACGATCTGTTTTGACTTAACAACTGAGGGGATGCCGTTATATCTGGCTGACCAGTTATCACATCGACTAACAGCTTTATTAGATAAATCTGTAGTAATGGCTGTAGCCCTTGGACTATCAGCAAACTCAGTTTAGCCATAGTCCAACCCGGACTGCTACGCCACACTAGACGTAAGGCTGGCACTAAACGCTGAGTCTGATTAATAAATGCAACTAATGGTTTACCAAATTGCACGGTAGGCTCATCCCTGGTTTCTCAACCGCTATTTCTTTCACATGTTCCTCTACCATGCGTACTAAATCCGGTAATTCTTCTAAACCAGGCT
>JBCCJR010000241.1:0-8031 GCA_039045805.1 Cyanobacteria bacterium P01_C01_bin.118 | reverse complement strand
TGGTCTGTTGTGCTGCCTGCTGCTCTCTCCGGTATTGTTTCATCATTGATTTTGGCAATGTCACGGGCAATCGGTGAGACAATGATTGTTACCTTAGCCGCTGGCGCAAACCCTACCTTGGGCTTTAATCCATTTGTGCCTGTAATGACCATGACGGCCTACATTGTGCAGGTGACTAAGGGAGATGCACCTCACGGAACGATTGCCTATGAAACTCTCTATGCTGTGGGTATGACGTTGTTTTTAATTACCCTTGCACTCAATGTATTTAGTTTCTGGTTTGTACGCCGTTTTCGTCAGAAGTACGACTAAGCATTTGGTCGCCTTTTTTTAGAACAGGTCATTCGATCAGTAATAGGAAAATCGAGCAAATAGGAATTTAAGCATATGACGGCTCAAGGGATTAAAGATAAAGATTTAGCGGCTAGTAATTTTAAGCAAGATTTGTCAGGACGTTACAACCTGGATAGGATCTTTGCAGCAGCAGCTTGGGCGGCAACCATTATTTCTGTTTTGGTGTTGGTATGGTTGTTGTTCACAATCTTAAAGGATGGTTTAAGCACTATAAACCTTAATTTCTTTACAGCATTTCCATCACGGAAACCTGAGCAGGCCGGCATCAAGGTGGCTTTCTTCGGTACCTTGTGGGTAATGGGAATTGTGGCAGCAGTGTCATTTCCCATTGGTGTAGGGGCAGCTATTTATCTTGAGGAGTTTGCTACTGATAATTGGTTCACCCGATTAGTAGAAATAAATATCGGTAATCTTGCTGGTGTACCTTCAATTATTTATGGCTTGTTGGGGCTAGCTGTTTTTGTTCGTATTCTTGAGCCTTTGACGGGTGGACGCAGTGTGCTGTCTGGGGGCTTAACACTTGCGCTATTAATTTTGCCAGTCATTATTGTGGCTACGCGAGAGGCTCTGAGGGCAGTGCCTAATAGCATCCGCTTGGCGGGGTTTGCGTTAGGTGCAAATCAGTGGCAGGTTGTCTGGCATCACGTCCTACCTAGTGCAATGCCTGGTGTTCTGACTGGAGTGATCTTGGCATTATCTCGGGCTATTGGGGAGACAGCGCCTTTGCTTGCTATTGGTGCTGTTGCTTTTATTCGCTCTACACCTGAGAATTTGCAAAGTCCGTTTACGGCAATGCCCATTCAAATCTATAACTGGGTTGGTCGTCCCCAAGAAGAGTTTCACCAAATTGCAGCATCGGGAATCATTGTTCTGATGGTTATGTTGCTGCTGATGAATACAGTTGCAATTTACTTCCGTAATCGTTTCCAGAAGACACGGTAGTTATTGCTGCATTTTTTCAGATATCGCGTATTAGTAGGAAAACTAAACTATGCAAGGCACACGGACACAGACAATGACTGATACGGCTTTAAAGGCTGAAAAAATCTCGGTTCACTATGGCTCTACTCTGGCAGTCAAGGACGTTTTCTTAGACATCCCGCGCAATCAAATTGTCGCCTTTATTGGTCCGTCTGGATGTGGTAAGAGTACCGTCTTACGTTGCTTTAATCGCATGAACGACCTCATTCCTAGCGCTCGTGTAGATGGCAACATTCTGTTTGATGGAGAAGATATTAAGCGGTTTGATCCGGTAGAACTACGTCGTCGGGTGGGAATGGTATTTCAGAAGCCTAATCCCTTTCCTAAGTCCATCTATGAGAACATTGCCTTTGGTGCTCGGATCAATGGTTATCAGGGCGATATGGATGAGCTAGTAGAGCGGTCATTAAAGGGCGCAGCGCTTTGGGATGAGGTGAAGGATAAGCTTAAGGAGAGTGGCTTGGGTCTCTCTGGTGGTCAGCAGCAGCGTTTGTGTATTGCTCGTGCGATCGCAATTGAACCTGAAGTCATCCTGATGGACGAGCCCTGTTCTGCTTTGGATCCTATTTCCACCCTAAAGGTAGAAGAGCTAATGCATGATCTAAAGACGCAATACACCATTGTGATTGTTACCCACAACATGCAGCAGGCGTCCCGCGTATCCGATAAGACCGCCTTTTTTAATGCCCAGGCTACTGATGCTGGTGGCAAGATGGGCTACCTGGTAGAGTATGACGAAACCCAGGTAATCTTTAGTAATCCTCGTGAAGAGTACACTCGCGACTATGTATCTGGACGATTTGGTTAAATAATTGTCTCTTCGAGAGAGTATCTAAGAAATTAAAATATCTCCGTCGGGACATCTCTTTCAGGTGTCCTGTTTTTTTATTGAAATAACAAAATTACTGTCTGTAGAAGGCCAATGGTGAATCCCAAGATTCCCCCCAGATTGACAATGGCCTGTAGCTCATTGCGGACAATGCCTTGAATTGCCATTTCTAGATTGCGAGGAGATGTGGCATTGACCCGCTCCATGATTACCTGGTCAATATCCAAAATGGGAATGGCCTTGGCTACGATATTTTCTAAATCTTCTTCTAAATAGCGCTCTAAGATTAGGGCTAGCTCTTCACTGGCAGTATCTAGCGAGTCCATGACCACAGACGATGTCTGTAACCGTTTTAGCAGGCGCTGAGCCAGTTGTTGCCAGTTAATAGAATCGCTAAGGCTCTTTAGTAGGGGTACTCCATCTGTTTTTAGATATCCGCGAATACTATGGCGGAGGGTATTACGTAGCTGCTGAACCGTAGAAATGGGAAAATCCTGGAGTGAAAAGTTTTGCAGCCATTCCTGGAAGCGATTTTCCACCCGGAGGGCGGTGATCAACTCGGCGATGCGGTTGTTACATTTTGTGGGTTCGTCGAGACAGTATGTGCGCAATCGTGTCAGGGCGTTGCGGACGCCAAAGATATTGGCAACGACCCAGTAGGTACCACTCGCTTTTTCTCTCAGGGTTTCGTCGATGACTTTGATGTTGCGATCGGTGAGGAAGTCAATAATTAGCCGCCGCAGTCGATCAGGGGGCAAAATACCCTGACGTACCCAGCTAGAAATCTGTTTGGCCTGGTCTGCATTAAGGCGAAAGTCTAGCAGCACCTGGTCAAAAATATGATCAATTTGTTCCGCTAGAAAATTTTCATCCTTGGCCCATACCCGTAACATTTTAGGCAGGGACTGGCCCAACATATCTTGGAGAATATTCCCCAAAATTTCGGCGGTTTTATCTTGATTGGAGGCTTGGGTTTGGGTGAGGGCTAGGTTTAATAGCCAGCGAATAGCCGCCTGCATTCGTTCAGTTTGCAACAGACGCTTGGCCAGGCGCTGTAGTTCTTCTGGAGTAAGTAGCGACCCCATGATGGTATCGGCGATCCTCTTGGCCAGGCGGCTCTGGTTACTAGGAATGAGACCTGGCGTAAAGGGGAGCTTTTGCCCAAAGAGATAAAGTGGCCGATAGGGTCGAAACAGCATTTTGATGGCCAGATCGTTTGTGAAATAGCCAATAATGCCACCGGCTAGCGGCGGTAATGCTAATAAAAGAGGGGACACTGTAGTCATTTCTGAGCGACTAGGACGCCCATCATCCCGCCTGCTAGAGGATAGTGAACGGCCTGACTAAAGCCAGCTTGATGCGCCAAACTGACCTGTGCGTCACCCATGGGAAATCGATCCACACTGGGGCCAATGTAGGCATATTCTTCGATGAGCCCACGCTGTTCTGCGGCCGGTATCACCACAGTGTCGAGATACCATGTCTGAAACTGCTGCACTATTGCTGAGCTGGGGCGATGAAAGTCTAGCACTGCTGCTTTGGCTCCGGGTTTTAAGACGCGATAGAGTTCCCTCAGTCCCTGAGTAATATCCGTTAGATTGCGGAGTCCATAGCCCATGGTTAGGGCATCATATTGATTGGTCTCAAAGGGTAGCTGGAGGGCATCGGCTTCGACCCAATGGGTACGGGCGGCATAGCCTTTGGCCCTGGCGCGCTGGGCTGCGATCGCAAGTTGCTCCACCGCAAAATCAGCTCCAGTGACCTGTCCTTTAGCCCCAACCTGCCGGGCCAAAAGCAGGGCTAAATCACCGCTGCCGCAGCATACATCCAGCACCGTCATACCGGGTTGAGCACCGCTCCAATCCACCGCCATTTGTTTCCAAATCGTATGGAGACCAAAGCTTAAGGACTGGTTTAAGTCATCATAGACCGGGGCGATGCGGTCAAATAAATCGCGAATATAGCTGGCATCGGGAGTGGCCTGAGCCATCTGTTTTTTCCTATGGACATTGGGGCTGGTACCTGAAGTTACCAGGGCCGATACTTATCATACTGCTGGTGGTGGCTATCCCCGTTCTCAGTTTTGTAGAGCTTTAACCTTATGAACGCTCCATGGCAACGATGGCTTGGGCAAATTGATTAATGGGAATGGTCAGAATATCGCGCACGTCGTCCAGGGTGCGATATTGATTTTCCCAATGAAAAGACACAATAGCCAGGAGTTGATTTTGAAAAACGACAGGAGCTACTAAATGAGACTGCGTATCGCCAACCTGATAAAGGGTGTCATCAAGATTGCTAACAGTGACGTCGGGGAGGACCTGAATGGTGCGTGTATTAATGGCAGTTTGGACTAAAGAACTATCGAGCAAGTTTTGGTCGCCTAAGTCCCCATAGACAACGCTGGGAATGTCTTTCCCTAAGGACTTAAATGCACATATCGTGGTGGATAGAGTTTGACCCCAGCCATCGACAATAAACTGGAGTCCTTCAGCTACCGACAGGTCCACAGTGCCAAGCTGGGCTACTCGATTCATTAACTGGACCTGATGTTCTGCTACATAGAGGGCATGGTTGCTTGTTTTTAGCAGTTCATAGGTATGGGCTGCCTGTTGCACCAGCTGTCTGAGGGTATCCGGTTCCCAGGGCTTAGTAATGTAACGATATACTTGACCATTGTTAATGGCTTGCACCAGGTCCTCAACATCGGTAAAGCCTGTAAGAATGATCCGCACCGTGTCGGGAAACTCAGGCACTGTTTTACTCAGAAATTCAGTTCCAGTCATTTCAGGCATACGCTGATCAGAAATAATTACGGCAACCTCGCCATCGTCCTCTAAAACTTCTAATGCTTTTCTCCCACTCTCTGCCCTCAAGACCTGATATTCACGACGAAACGTTCGATATAGCAAATCTAGGTTGTCAGGCTCGTCATCAACCACCAAAAGACGTGGTTTACGACGAACTAAAACTTGGCATGGATTTAAAGGGCTGACTGCATTCATAAGTGTGAACAAAAGCGCAAAAATTTCGTTGACTACTATTGTTGACTCATTTGGGATACCAATGGATTCCAAGTTCCATCTTTCTGCCGTCAACGGTACCGTGGTCATCTGTGATGCTATTAGTAAACCCAGTGTGATTTGAGAGTTACGATCTCAATGCACAATCAAAAATGCTTGATGCATACAGGCCAGGAACAGTTAGTACAATAGAGTAATTAAGAACGCTCCAATCACTGCCAAAAGTTTGGTTGACGCTATGGTCAAGTGGCCGTTTTCGAGCTGGTTAACGTCTATGTACAAGAACAAAAATGATGTTACGGTTCCCACTTCATATCGCCATCAATGTTTCAGACTTACAAACGGCTGATTATTTTTATGGTCGCGTGCTTGGATTATCTAAGGTGGACCGCACCTTAAAGTTTCCGGGTACTTGGTATCAGCTAGGTGAGTTCCAAATTCATCTGATTGTGGCCGACCGTGACTATGTAAGACCGGCTGTCAATGAAAAGTGGGGACGGCGGCCTCATTTGGCATTTGCGATCGCAGATTTAGAGGCCGTCAGGCAACGCCTAACGGAGGCAAATGCCCCCATACAGACCAGTGCATCAGGTCGAGCAGCCCTGTTTACCCATGACCCCGATGGCAACATTATTGAACTTAGCCAGGTATAAATCCGATGGTCGGGCAGTGCTGGAATATCCTGACCAAAACTGGGCAAAGTAACGTCAGGCAAGCGTTATCTCGCAGTAGCCGGGGGAATTCGTGAAGATGATTGTTCTAGGGCTGTGCATCCTGCTCGGTGGGATTTTATTGTTAGAGCTGGGATTACGGCTGTTGTTTGGTTTTGGTAATCCTCCCCTATACATAGCGGATGATGAAATTGGCTATTTGTTGGCCCCCCATCAGCGAGTGCGACGCTTTGGTAACCGCATAGAGATCAATCAGTATTCTATGCGCACCCACGCTATTACCAAAGCCAGACCTGAGGATACGCTGCGTATTTTTCTAGTGGGTGATTCTATTGTGAATGGGAACTGGTGGACCGATCAGACCCAAACGTTGTCGGCCCTGTTGAAGCAAACACTGGTCGTTGCCCAGCCAGTGGAAGTACTCAATGCCTCTGCCAACTCATGGGGACCTCGTAACGAGCTAGCCTATCTTAGGCGGTTTGGTACCTTTGATGCACAAATTGTGGTGTTGGTGATCAACACTGACGACCTGTTTGGTACCGAGCCCAGTCCTTTGCAAGTTGGTAAAGACCGCAGCTACCCTGATAAAAAACCTCTGCTGGCTCTCCTAGAAATCGCCCACCGATTACAAAAACAACCTCCGATTCCAGGGCTAAAAGAGATTCAAAATGAATCGGGTGACCGCATTGGTAAAAACTTGACTGCCATTAAAGAGATTCAGCAATATGTTAATGCTAGAGATGGGCAGTTGCTATTAGCAATGACTCCGCTCAAACGAGAAGTTCTGGACGGCCCAAGAGATTATGAAGTTGTTGCTAGACAGCGAGTTGATAATTTTGTGGAGCAACAACAAATCCAATACATTGATTTTCTCTCTCTATTCCAGAAAAATGCTGAGTCTGCTGATCTCTATCGCGATCACATTCATCTTTCCCCCACCGGTAACCAGTTAGTTATCCAGGAGTTAACATCCCTTATTCTGCAATCTATTGCGCAAAAGCCCTAGCATATCTTTCCTGTGATAGTATCAACTACGACGCTAGGGGTGCTCGTACGAACGGGCTGAGATCATACCCTCGGAACCTGACTCTGGTTAATACCAGCGTAGGGAAGCAGCCGGTTTAGTTCGTTGTTAGTGCTGATCGTATCTGCGGAAAATCCAAGGGAGTGAAGCAACTGCCAGCAGGTAGTTGACTGGTATTTCCTAGTGTTGTATCCAATGATATGAGGAAAGACCGTGTCCATAGGAGCGATCGCACTACTGGTTACTTTGGTGACAACAGCTGCGTTTACCTTGTTTGGGGTATTGTACGCCGGACGTCAGCACATTGATTTAGAAAGCTACATGGTGAACCGCAACCAGGTAGGCGGTTGGGCAGCCATAGCCACAGTGACTGCATCGGCTCTGGGAGCCTGGATTTTATTTAGTCCTCAGGAAGCGGGCTCTGCGTTTGGCGGCGTATCGGCTATTTTGGGCTATTGCTTAGGATCGGCTGGTGCCGTTGCACTGTTTTTTGTGGTCGGTCCCAGACTGCGTCACCTGATGCCCCAAGGACATTCACTCAATGAATATGTCAAGCAACGATTTGGCGGCCCTATGTACTGGTTAGTAGAGGCCGTCATCCTGTTTTACATGTTTATTTATCTGGCGGCTGAACTAACGGCGATTGCCAAAGCGCTGCAGCTAGTGGCTGATGTACCTTTGGGATTGACTGCATTGGTGGTGATTACGGCGGTATTTGTCTACACCACTGTGGGCGGCTTGGGCACGACCATTTTGACCGACGTGGTGCAATTTGTGGTGATCGTCCCCCTGTTGTTGCTGTGTGCTGGTGTGATTGTGATGGCATTAGGCGGTGGAGAGGCGTTTAGCGCTGTTGCCGCCCGGCAGCCTGAGTTATTGTCCCTGGGTAACATTGGTGGCTTGCGGTTTGGGGCTACCTTAATGATCGCCATTGTGGCAGCGGAAGTCTTTAATCAGGGAAATTGGCAGCGTGTGTATGCCTGTCGTGATAGTCAGACGGTACGTCGCGCTTTTTTAGGATCTGCAGCGATAGTTTTACCTTTGATTTTTATCGCTGGCCTGTTGGGGGTGCTGGCGGTGCCCCTGGCCGATGTGCAACCTGACATCATTGGTGAGACCGCACTGTTTGGTTTGCTGAGCCAGTTGGCG
>JBCCJR010000240.1:0-8038 GCA_039045805.1 Cyanobacteria bacterium P01_C01_bin.118 | reverse complement strand
TCTGCTCGATGAAAATCTACGTTAGTTAAGCGACCATATGCCCCTGTCTCTATTAAAGCTTGGAGATTTGGCAAATGACCTTGTTTCAACCAGCCCTCAACAACATCAGGGTCAGCAGCATCTAGACCAATTGCAAGTACTTTAGCTGACATCTTCAGAATCTCCTAAATTTTACAAACTAACTACTAAAGACAAGATTGACCTATTCAAACTTAATTTTTCTCAGGCAATTGGAAGTATGGCTATACGTTTAATTTCTTTCTCAATAAATGAAATGGGCTGATAAAGCTGTAAATAAAAAAACGTAGCTCACATAAAGCAACCAGATCATCTTTAAGTTGCCAACGATAATGTAAGAGATGCCTGATAATTCGACGTAAATTACCTAGCAGAATTCTCATGACAACGATTGGAATCTGTAATTTTGATGTATGCAAAAGACGCAGCTCACAAACACACAAACCTACTGTTTTGGACAACTTAAGCAGATACTTTGGTTCGAGTCGCCACTTGGGAATTTGATGGAACAAATGCATGGTAGGGCAATACCAAATCTCCCAGCCTGCTTGATGAAGATGCAGAGATGCTTCAAAGTCTTCGCCACTACTTACCCTACTAAGACATGTGGGTACACTCTGTAACCAAGCTTGTCTTCTAACCACCAGGCCGGCACCAGGCGGCAAAACTAAATTTTTGGGATCATATAGATGAGCTTGCTCGCCACGTTCTTTGATGGCGAGAAATGACTGGATTCGCTTAAAGTTTTCTGGAGGAGACACCTCAAAATCCCCATGTACCTGCCCCCCAAATGCACCTGCCTCGGGATGTGCTTGGCCAAAATCAAAGGCACATTCAACCCACTGCTGATCGGGTACGGTATCGTCATCTAAAAACGCAACATATGTCCCGTTTGCTTCTTCAATACCACGCTGCCTCGCAAAGGCTAGACCTTGCCGAGGCTCTAAACAATATCGTAGGGGAAACTCAAGGGGCCAAGCCTGCTGATAATATTTGACTTTTTCGGGAGTATCGTCCTGACTGTTGTTATCAACAACTAAAATTTCCCATTGAACGCCATTATTAGAAATATATTGGCATTTCAGCGCATCTAAAACCTCAGGGAAACGCTGAGAACCATCATAGGTTGGAATAACGACAGTAAAATCAACTGAACCCATGAGCCTAAAAAAATAGCTTAGATAAAATTAAATGCCTCTAATTAAATAACCCAGCAACTACATAGAATCAAAAATTATTAGTCAAGCATAACCACAAAACAAAGCTCACAAACCCAAAAATAAACATCCCAATCTTTATGAATTTAATGTATCTACTTTCATCTGGCTTAAACCAATATTCATACAAAGTTTATAACTAGATACTGACTTTTGAAGTTTTCCCTAAGTTCGGCTTTAGCCGCATTATCCACTAAGCGACATAGTGGGTGTATCCATGGCTAATCAACCGGATTAAATGGAGACGGCTGAGACAAGTGATATCCCTGGGCATATTCAAGACCCAAAGCCTGCACCCGTTCCAGAGCAGTTTGGGTCTCAACTCCCTTAGCAACAAGCTGTACCCCCTCTTGTTGGATAAGTTTTATCCGCTCCAGTAAAGCAGAATTTTGGACCGTAATCAGACGCTCCAACAACCCTTTACCGAGCTTGATATAGTCTACAGACAGCTGAGTCCCATCCCTAAAAAAATCACCGTTGAGATTATTCAACTCATCAATGGAAACCTTTATCCCCAGATGATGCAAGTGCTCAATCAGTGTTTTTGTCTCAGCAGCATGCCTAATAACGGCCGTTTCAGAAATTTCAAAACAGAGGCCCTCAGGCTTAACCTGATAACGGATTAGTTGTTCTTCTAGAAATGTCAGAAAACTGAGATCAACAACACTATCATCAGACAGATTAATAAAATATCCGACTGTCGGCGATCGCAGCATTCTACACACCTGTTGTACAACACGTCGATCCAGTGTACGCATCAAACCATAACGCTTTGCTGTAGGGAAAAAAGCCCTGGGGGACACTGGTCGTTGTTCAGCCGAGTTCTGACGTAATCGTAGCAGAACCTCAAACTGAGCAGTAGCCAACTTTTTATCAAAACTTTCTGTGGCATTTAGCCAGACAATTTTCTGTTGATAAAGCTCTAATTGACGATCTTCAAACGCATCTGTCAAGCGTCGCAACCACTGCTGGCGCTCAGGCAGTTGAGACTGATCTTGCTGGTTTTGTAATCGATCCTGCGACAGCTTTCGAAGTAAAAAAACAGGGCTAGCCAGGGTACTGGTTAGCAATGAACGCTCGCAGGCCACAACAATATCCCAATTAGATTGCCGTGGACCATTCTTCAGATAATGCAATGCCAGCTTACGTAAATCATTAGCAATATAAGCGGGCACCTTAAAAAGTCGCTGCCAGTCCTTGGTCCCCAGCCAACGAATATAAAAGCGACTCAACCCCACACAGCGAAGCAGTGTGACTAAATACTCTCGCTGCAGTCGCTCTCCCGGAATTTGATGGGTGACCACCATGTCGGAGTTGTACCATATCTCCCATCCCGCTTTTTGAATATGTAGCATCGCTTCTAAATCTTCACTGGCCAAACCAGCTGATTTGCCCTTGTGATTTAGAAATAACCGCTCTGGGACAGACGCTATCCAGGCGTCTTTACGCACAGCTAGCCCAGCAGCCGGGGGTAAAATCTTTGATGCTGGGCGATAAAGATGGGGGCTATTACCCCGCTCAACAATCGCTAAAAAACAAGCTATGTGTTCAAATCCATCTGGCAAAACCCCTTGGAAATCACCATGAATTTGACTGCCAAACGCTCCGGCCTGGGGATAAGCGATAGCAAACTGTTGTACCTGACTTAACCAATCATGGGCTGGAATATTATCATCATCTAGAAAAGCAACAATTGTGCCACTGGCTTCCATTACTCCCCGCTGACGCGCATAAGCGGCACCCTGTTCAGCAACAAAACAGTATCTCAAAGGGCATTGGGGTAGCCAATTTTGCTGATACTCTGAGACAACATCGGCTGTGCGATCGCAGCTATTATTGTCACAAACAATCACTTCCCAGGTTAATGCATCGACATCCACTTGCTGTTTCAGTCGATCCAGCACTTGTGGCACCCGTTCTCCCCCATTGTGGGTAGGAATCACAACAGTAATGTCCAAACAAGAATGCTGAGATGCGACCAAGGATTCAGCCGCTTGATTAGATTGACAATCAACGGTCATCATCGCCAGAAACCGAAGTTTTCTAATAAGGACATGAACATTAGCTCCAATAGTAACGTCTGATTTTCCAGACATTGCTCTATTCAGGCACTATTTTGAAACAAGGCGTTGCTGAACTTAAACTGCCAGTAATTTTCACCATGCCAAAAGTAGCACTGACTATATCAGCAGTACAGCCATCATCAGTTTTCTCGACTCAACAAAAGCCTGATACAAAGTTTTGATGAACACCAAAATAAATCAACTAATGACGTCTCCATTGGTGTACTCACATCGTGACCGCATCAATGCGACCACATCTGTGTAGTAATATCTACTGCTGAATTGTCCCCTAACTATTCAAACTATTCAAAAACCCTGCATCTGGCAACGCCATACCTATTATCGCCATACCGTCCGCAAACGGATAGTTTCACCAAAACTGAGACAGCCTAAAACTTTTCACCACTCAGGATAAAGATCGGCACAATGGGCTTGAGCACCTGATTAGAGCCACGGGTTTCTAAACGACTGCCGCCAGTCTGTACCACCTCGATATTGCGTACCTGCAGATCAGCAAAGCTCTCTGAAATGGAGTACAACGATTGAAAGTTACCCGAAATCACGACCAAACGACCGCGAGGAGCAAGTTTTGCCCACGCCTTAGCCAACAGTGGCTTTAACGCTTGTCCCCCCTCAATCAAAATAGCATCAGGCACATGGGGCAGACTGTCAAAACAGTCGGGCGCGTTGCCCACAACCACATCCACATTGGTGACCCCAAACCGCTGACAGTTGCGCTTAATCAACGCTGCCACCTCTTCATCTCGCTCCACGGCTACAATGTCCCCCTCGGGACATAGCAACGACGCCTCCACCGGAATTGTCCCGGTCCCAGCGCCAATATCCCAAAGCGCGGCCTTGGGTTCTAGCCTGAGGGCACTCAAAAGCGCCAAACGCACTTCACGCTGGCTCATGGGAATGCCAGGCAATTGCTCAAACAAACGATCAGGAATACCAGGTGTAGCATAGGGCCAAAGTGGCTCCATGGAAATTTGCCTTCAACAGTGGAATAGCCTGAGGATAGCGCTGTTTTTTAAGCATTGCTAGGGGAAAACAGCTGGATCAATACACACATCGCTTACTGCTTATAGCACCAGCACCCTTAAGGTTTGCAACGTAGGGTCTGCCAAGCCAATGAGATGAGCACCGGCTGTTTGAGCCATGGTCAGGGCAGTGAGAATGTGCTCCGTAATCGTCTCCCCTGGCATGAGATGGGGAATCCCAGGGGGATAGATACACACCGTGTCAGCACTTAAACGTCCTACAGCATCATCCAGACTACAGATTTGAGTGGGTGAGAAAAATGCTTCTCGGGGAGAAACAACAGGTGCAGGAGTTTGAGTAAAACATGCCGCCTTAGGAGCAGCCCCGGTGGCAGGCAACTGGCACAGCTTTGTCACCAGTCGCTCAATATCTGATTGGTTGTTCCCTAAACTAATAATAAATGTCAGCCCATGCAATGTCGGCAACTCAGCCGTTACTCCCTGCCCATGAAGCCAGGTGTCAGCGGCAAAGCCCGTGGTGTCCATCGCTGACACATCCACCGTTAAACGGGTCAAATCTTGCTGAAAGCTGCCCTGTTGAGAAACATTTAGCACCGGTAGTTGGCTATGCAACTGCTGACGAGCTACTTTAGCTAGCATCAATGTTTGCTTCATTAGCTCATGGCCTTGGTTAGCCATCTGATGACGAGCTGCATCCAGGGAGCCTAACAACAAATAGTTAGGGCTGCTGGACTGAGTCATACGGAGCGCTTGATTTAAGCGGTTGAAATCGCATCGATCTCCCTGCACATGCAACAACGCTGCCTGAGTAAATGCCGCTAGCACCTTATGGGCAGAGTGAACCACAATATCAGCCCCACCGCTAAGGGCTGAGGCTGGCAAATCAGCATGAAACGCTAAATGAGGGCCATGGGCGGCATCCACAATCACCGGTACGCCATATCCATGGGCAACATGTGCGATCGCAGCAATATCGCTACACACGCCTTCATAGGTAGGGGAAACAACCACCACCGCTTTGACATCAGGGTGCTGTTTAAGAGCAGCAGCAATATCCTCCGCATCTACCCCCAACGCCAGTTGCCAATCCAGGTCGCACTTAGGCGCTATCCAGATCGGCATTGCCCCCGACAAAATCAATCCAGATACCACCGACTGATGAGCATTACGGGGCACAATCACTTGGTCACCTGGACCACAGACAGACAGCAGTGATGCCTCTACGCCACAGGTAGATCCATTGACCAAAAACCAAGTTTTCTCTGCACCAAACGCCTGAGCCGCTAACTGCTGCGCCGCTAAGATAACTGACTCCGGCGCAAACAGATCATCCAACTCTGGTAGCTCAGGGACATCTAATCGAAAAATATCGTCACCAAACACATTACGGTGCAACAAAGAAATCCCCTGCCCCCCTTTGTGCCCAGGAGTGTAGAAAGCTGCTCGATGACAAGCAGCATAGTCACACAATGCATTGACTAAGGGAGCCTGGAGCTGAGATGGCATGACAATGTAGGGTGATTCAAAAATAAAATTTTGAGCCAAGAAATTCATAAAAAACACCGGAGACAATCATGAGTCTCCGGTGCTATCAAATATTGCGTTCAAATCAAGCAACTTGTCAGCTATAAACTAACGCCTTACCAGAAGAACACTAGGCCCGCTGGCTACAAACGAGCCAACAAGGCAACCGTGCCTAGCGACGAATATTCTTCGCCATATTGCGGAACATATCCATACTCGTATCAGGGGTGCGAGTTACCGCAGGCTGCTCAGGAGAAGGCGTTGGCGCAGGAGCAGATGCCTCTGCTGCTACCTCAGGAGCAGGTGCTGCCTCAGAAGCGGGCGCTGCCGCCTCAGGAGCAGACGTTGGCACGGGCGCAACGGGTGTAGGCACAGCAACAGGCGCAGGCGCACTGAACGCTGCAGGCGCACTAAAGCTAGAAGCTGCAGGTTGAACAGCCTCACCTACAGGTCGAGCAGTACTGGCAGAAATGCTCTTAACACTCTCCATTTCCTCAGCTTGACCTTTCTTCTTAGCAAATGTGCGACGAATGACAACCTCTTTGCGCATGTAGTCGATATTGCCAAAGGTCTTAGCCTCATCTTCACTCAGGAAATAAGCTTCCTTCGATTGGGGGGCCTTATTTTTATTACCGCCTAAGAAATCAAATAATCCCATGATCCTTTTATGTAACGAATGGTAGCCATTAGGTTCTTTTATATTAACTTTTACTAGACATTCTCAGAAACGTTATTTTTTTAAGTTTCGTAAACATCACACTAGAGTCAATCAGATAAAAACACTGTAGCCCCAATCAGAACAATATATCCAGCCATTTAAAGACAACAGCTGGATATATGCCTTTAAGGCTCAAAAGCCAACCATTTTTATGAGTTACATGGCAGCTATATTAAGTCAATAGACTTGATGAACCTGCTAGAGAAGTATCCAGCTCCACTAAAGCCAGCCCACCAGATAATGGTCCTAATGGAGTGTCGAGATTGATCGACGCTAGACCATCATCAAGGGTCAACGTCCCTGTGGTTGCGTCAATTAGACTGCTAGCTTGGATGAGCAAATCATCAAATGATGCCATCACCTCAAACTGGCCAAAATCACTGGCGATGGTGCCATTGACGTCACCTCCATCGATTGTTATTGCTCCACTGAGATTTTCAGTAAGTGCAACCGCTACTTGACTTGCCAGGGGACCCACTTCAAACGTGGTCTCTATTGAAGTAGGCAAAATGTTATCGAGGGTCAGCGTGGCTATGCCTTCAGAAAGAGCAATTGCCCCAGACAAAGCATCAAGAGGAATATCAATACCGCCTAAAATGGGGACACTTAATTGCCCGGCAAACAAATCGAGTTCTACTGCGGAAATGCCCAAAAAATCCACTGGCACATCAATTTGAGAGTCGTCAGGAAAAGCGACACTAGTCTCCAAAGCTCCAAAGGGTGTCGTCAAATCAAGATCTAAGTCTCCCCCAACAAAGTCGATGGTCCCTTCGATATCCCCAAAGACTGTCTCAAAATCAAGCGCTACAACACCATTGACAAAGGGCAATGTCGATTCAGCTGAGATCAATAGGTTAGTCAGGCTATCCGTCAACGCACCCGTTAGATCTATGCCCAATTCGTAAAGTGTGCCATCAATGGTGCCATCACCTGTAAATTGTCCGCTGCTCAGACTTGCATTACCGGTAATTCCCGACAGAAAACTACTGGTATCGTCTAAAAATTTGTTAATTTCCTCGGACAAGTCCGTAGTAAACTCCCGAGTTGTCCCCCCAACAGTCAATGCACCTGAGATATTTGAGTCGTCAATGGTGATGATTCCAGAACCATCCAAGAGCTCCGTCACAAACTCAGTGCCCTGCTCCAAAATTGGAGTGATCAACAGCTGGCTGGGTGCAATGTCATCAATTAATTCACCAACATCCGTGAGAATAGATATCAGCTGATCTTCTGGGAGAAATGATAATGTTCCTGACAAAGGATCAGAAAGTTCAATCAAAACATCAGCGATTGTCGTATCATCAGGCAGATTCACAATCAGATTGATAACATCTTCAACCACACTGCTGACATCCACCACATCCGAGGTGGCGGTCGTATCTAAAAACTCTAAAACGTTCACGGATGCTTCCCTTTGCCGCTAAACAACCTAAGTGGATCAAACATCTTGATAAGGACGGGTATAGCAAACCAAGCAATATGCGCCACCCATAG
>JBCCJR010000239.1:0-8038 GCA_039045805.1 Cyanobacteria bacterium P01_C01_bin.118 | reverse complement strand
GTGGCTTCAGCAGCAACAATATTGGAAATACAGATAATGTTCCCTGCTGAGGCACCGACACATTGTAATGCTAAAACCAGGGCTGTGGAAACGCCAGTTTGAGTAGCCACACCAAACTGAAACATTGAAAACATCAGATTGCTCACCGTCACGCTGCCTGCAACAAAAGAGCCAATAGTCCCGACTAAAGGGGCAAAAAAAGGCCAGACCGCTCCTGCAAAAAAGGCCATACTGTCTGCCAAGGTGAGCGGCATGCTCTCTAGCCCAGCCATATTGGTACCAGAATTGATGAAGACGCGGGCGACGAGGACTGCTGCGCCCAGGGCAAGTGACGTTTTTTGTAATAAGGGCATCGTTTTTCTGAGTACAACTCCCAGGGATTGAAATGATAAGCCCTGAATAAAAAAGGTGATTATCACCACAAGGATAAAGATCGTCGGAGGAAGATAGAGCGGTTGAAGGGTTGAGGTAACATTTGTTCCTAAAATATTGGTCCATCGGATGGTCACGGATTGGAGCCAATCTCGGAACGGTAGAAATTCAAGACGCGACACCATCAGAAAAAAGCCCAGTAGCACATAGGGAAGCCAGGCTTTTTGGGGAGACAAGGAGTGTGCTTGGGTAGGAATGGAGCCAGCATTGATCGAGGACTCATTTGTCGGAACAGTTGGCCTGATATCACTCTTGGAGCCACTTTCCCCGTCAGGAAAATCCCAGGGATATTCTGGCATCAAAAAACCGGAACGAGCAGCGGTAACCACCAAACCCAAGCCCACCAAACCACCCATTAATGTTGGGAACTCGGGACCAATGAACAGTGCAGTAAGCGTGTAAGGAATGGTGAAGGCCAGGCCAGCAAAGAGAGCAAACTTCCAGATAGACAGACCTTGCCGAAGACGCTGAACAACAGAATGCTGACGCTCCCCAAACCCCAATGCCAACACTACTACGAGTACTATTGGCAAAAACGTTCCAATAATACCGTGAAAGACTCCGGCCCAGCGCCCGACCAGGGTCAAATAATCAGCTTGTGTCAGCCCCAGTGTGGCCAGTTGTGCCTGAACGGCAGGAGCTCCATTGAGCCCGGCATCAATGCCGATCATAATCGGGGTACCAACTGCCCCAAAGGTGGACGGTGTACTTTGGATAATCAGCGCTGAAATGACCGCTGCCATTGCCGGAAACCCGATTGCCACCAATAATGGGACCGTAATCACGGCTGGAGTACCAAAGCCCGACGCACCTTCGATAAAGCTACCAAACAACCAGGCGATGATGATGACCTGGACTCGACGATCTCGCGATATTCCAAGCAGACTGTGACGGATGGTGGCCAGTGCTCCGGAAACTTGCAATGTATTTAGCAATAGCACCGCCCCAAAAATGATATAAAGAATCTCAGCTGCTGCCAACAATCCTTGAATACTGGAAGCCGCAACTTCCACCCAGGGAACGCGCCAAATCGAGAGGGCACTGGCAATTGTGACCAGATAGGCCACTGGCATGACCTGACTGGCAGGGCGGCGGAAAATGACAAGCAGGAGAAAGATGGTTGCAATCGGCAACAAGGCCACTAGGGAATACAAGGGGGTAACCATCAATTAACAACCGCTCAAATGACAGCAGTGAGACCGAGGCAGTCGCCACTACCTGTGAGAATACCAATCTTTTTAGTCACGGTTTAAAGGAATATTAAAAACAACGGGATTGGATAGATTAAAGGTTGAAGCCCCAGAGCAAATACACAGGCCTGATTACACTTGGATCTTGACTACCCCACAAGGCCCACAGTAGAGCTATCAGCGCCAACAGCCACCACTTCAAGGGTTTCCACCTTAGGGGATTGCGACTTACATGAATATCGGTCATGGTTTTTCTTCTCCTGTAAGGGGCTTTTGTCAACTGAACGCGGCGAGGATCGTACCGGTCTGGCATAGAGGTGTTGATGCATGGCGGTCGTCATCGGTTTCAACTCTCAGTAATGGTCTCAATGACAGGTTGATGAAGTTCGCATGATCTAACATCTTCAGGGTAAATAGGAAGTTTGGGGATGTTATGAGGAATTGATGGGGGGCTCAATAGCTCATGTATTCCTCATATTTAATATCTATCTTATGGATACGTCTGGGGGCAAAATACCAGATTATGTCGGGCAACAATATTAGTCTCCCTTAAGCAATCAGCGATAGAAAAGGAGAAGTTATCATGATTACTCAAACACCCTGTGTACAAATCTTTAAAGATATTCCTGAAAAAATCAGTGGTGTTAGCCTCAGACGCGATCCATCGACAGGAATCCATGTGGCAATAATGCGATTTCAATCTTTGGCATCTATAGAACATTTCTTGAGTTTTAGGAAAAGTTCAAGAAATGCGCTACACCTGATCGATGCCGAAGGCGAAATCTTGATAATGCCCTCTGGCGTCAAAATGTTTTATGGAGACCTAGAGGGAGAAGAGCTCAAAGGTGTTGAATGTAAGATTGAAATCGATCAAGACAAGCATTGGGAACGGTTTATGCGATTTATGCATCGCTATGCAGAAACCAATGGGTTAGTCTATGGAGAATCTGAATCGACATAGACAATCCCTTAATATTTAATCTACTTCCTAAGAATTTTTAAGACATAGGGCTTGTTATAAAATTAAAATCATGGCTTAACAAGCCTTTCAGGATTAGCCCATGAAGTAGTTTCTTAACAGCTCCTATGCAAAAAAAATTGAGAAACTTGTGAGAATTATCAAATAGTCATTGGCTCTAGATACCATAGGGGCGTCTCTTTGTTACTCCCCTATAGGTTTTCGCCCGAGCTATGGATTTACAGACCTCAGACCTCAAAAGTATCAATGCATCATTGCGTGAAAAATTGGATGCTCTTGAGCAAACTGAAATAGAGCTACGAGAGAGCCAGGAACGCTATGTGCTAGCGATGCAGGGAATTCATGATGGCCTGTGGGATTGGAATATACTCACCAATGAGGTTTACTATTCACCTCGGTTCAAGGCTATCTTGGGTTATCAAGATGATGAAATAGATAACCAGTTCAGTGCCTTTGAATCACGCTTGCACCCTGACGATCACGATTGGGTTTTGGCCGCGATCCATAACCATTTGCAATGTCATGCTCCCTACAATATTGAGTATCGGCTTAGCACCAAACAGGGAGGCTATCGCTGGATTTGTGCCCAGGGCCAAGCAAAGTGGGATGAAATGAACCAGCCAACTCGGATGGCCGGTTTGATTAGCGACATTACCGAACGTAAACAGGCTGAAGCCCACATTCACGAAATAACTCAACGGTTTGCCCTCGCTACAGATTCTGCCAAGATCGGTGTGTGGGATCTTGATCTGGTGGAGGATCGCCTGATTTGGGATGATCGCATGTATGAGCTCTATGGAATCACGGCAGAAACCTTTGGAGGAGCTTACGAAGCCTGGAAACAAGGGGTTCATCCTGACGATCTCCCTGCTGCCCATGCAGATATTCAGGCGGCTATTGCTGGAGAACGCGAGTTTCATCCTGAGTTTCGAGTACTATGGCCCGATGGCCAGATTCGGTCTATTGAGGCCCATGCCATCACCTTGAGGGATGAAACCGGCAAAGCCCAGCGCATGATTGGCGTGAACTGGGATATTACGGAGCGCAGGCAGGTTGAGGACGCTCTGAGGGAAAGTGAGGCTCGCTGGCAGTTTGCCTTAGAAGGGGCAGGAGATGGCGTTTGGGATTGGAATATACAGACAAATAAAGTCTTTTTCTCCCATCAGTGGAAAGCGATGCTAGGCTATGCCGATCATAAAGTGGGAAATGACCTGAGTGAATGGGATTTGCGGGTTCATCCTGAGGACAAGGAAAAATGCTACGCCGACATGCAACAACATATGGATGGTCAGGCACCGATTTACCAAAACGAGCATCGAGTTCGGTGTAAAGATGGCAGTTATAAATGGATTTTGGACCGGGGGAAGGTGGTGGCATGGGATGCAGAGGGCAAACCCCAGCGAATGATTGGGACCCATGCTGATATCACCGCTCGTAAGCAAGCCGAGGATGCACTACGACAGCTTAATGAAAGATTAGAAACAAACGTTCAGGAACGCACCCAAGAATTAGAACAGCGGGCCCAAGAGTTGGAACGTTCCAATGCGGAATTGGAACAGTTTGCCTATGTCGCTTCCCATGATTTACAAGAGCCCTTACGAACGATTAGCAGTTACACAGAGCTACTAGCTGAGGAATACGGTGATCGCCTGGATGGGGAAGCCCAAGAATATATGGACTTCGTTGTGGACGGAGCCACCCGCATGCAGCAGTTAATTAAAGACCTGCTAACATTTTCCCGCGTTGGGACGCGTGGTAAAAAATTTGCGTCTATGTCGTGTGAAAGCGTGCTGCAAAAGGTGCTAGGCAATCTAAAATTGGCTATTAATGAATGTCATGCAGTTGTCACCTACGATGAGCTACCTGAGGTGATGGCGGATGAATCACAGATCCAACAGCTGCTACAAAATCTAATTAGTAATGCCCTTAAGTTCCGTGGGAAGGACGCTCCTCATATCCATGTTTCAGCTACCTTACAAGGGAAAGAATGGGAATTTTGCGTGCGAGATAACGGGATTGGCATCGATCCTGAGTATTTTGAGCAAATCTTTGAAATTTTTCAGCGGCTGCATTCACGTCGTTACTATGAGGGTACAGGGATCGGTTTAGCCATCTGCCGCAAAATCGTACAGCGCCATGGAGGACACATATGGATTGACTCTGCTCCTGGTCAGGGGGCATCCTTTTACTTCACAATGCCTAACTTCCAAGAATTCGTTAGTGAAAAGCACTAAAACTTTGATCAAGCTTGTCCATGAACACCAATGAATCCATGTCAATCGACGTTTTACTCGTAGAAGACTCCCCCAGTGATGCTAAATTGACAGCAAAAACTTTCCAAAAAGCAAAAGTACTCAACAATTTGCATATTGTGGAAGACGGTGTGGAGGCAATGGATTTTTTACGCCGAGTTGGGGACTATCAGGATGCCCCTCGCCCCGATTTGATATTGCTGGATCTGAATTTGCCTAAAAAAGATGGACGTAAGGTACTGGCTGAAATTAAGGATGATCCGGAATTATGTAACATTCCAGTGGTTGTACTCACCACATCAGAAGCTGAGGAAGATATTCTTAGAAGCTATGCCTTACGGGCTAACTGCTACATTACCAAGCCGGTTACTCTGAAGCAGTTTATCAGGGTTGTAGAGTCGATTGAGGAGTTCTGGCTAACTGTGGTCAAACTTCCCCATGTGTCATGAGCATCGTAAAGGCTCGTCTAGCTTAGCCAATTCAGTTGGTTGATCAACCGTGAGTAATGATGTTATCTCAGTTCTCTTAGTTGAAGATAATGCTGCAGATGCCTATCTGCTGTGTAAGTTTCTGGTCGCTATAGAACATATTGAGATAACTCAGGTTGAGTGCCTGAATGAAGCTATCGACTGTCTCCAAACCCATAGGTTTGACGCTATCCTGCTCGATCTGTCCCTACCAGATAGTCGTGGTTTGAATACAGTTAAAAGAATCCATGGGGCCAATCCTAACGTACCTATCCTGGTGTTAACCGGATTAGATGATGAGGAAGTTGCGATCGCAGCCCTGCGCGAAGGAGCTCAGGACTACCTGGTCAAAGGTGATATTCAACGTACCTGGCTGGTGCGGGCCATCAACTATGCGATTGAGCGACAACAAAACCTGGATAAGCTCCAACACCTGAATGATGAATTAACCCGGTCTAACGAGGAACTAGAGCAATTTGCCTATGTTGTCTCCCATGATCTCCAGCAGCCCCTTCAGGGCATTTTTGGGTTTGCCAAAATTTTGGCCTACACCTATGCTGATCGTCCGGATGAACCAGTCAATCAGTACATCGAGCAAATTATCAATGCCAGTCAGCACATGTCACAGCTGATTCAAGATTTACTAACATATGCCAAGGTAAAGCAAACCAAACAAGCCTGTGAAATCATCGACTGTAATCAGGTGGTCGAACAGGTACTTACTGAATTACAACCCAGCATTCACGAGAGTCATGCAGTTGTGACTAAACAGAATGAACTACCCACTCTCTGTGCCCATGCAACGCAGCTAACACAGCTATTTCAAAATCTGCTTAGTAATGCCCTCAAGTATCATCTACCTGAGCGGCCTCCCCATGTACAGGTATCCGCAAAACACCAAGAGAATGAATGGTGCTTTGGCGTACATGACAATGGCATTGGTATTAAGTCAGAATACTTTGACCAGGTCTTTCAAATTTTCCAACGGCTACATACTAAAGAGGAGTATCCCGGTACAGGCATTGGGCTAGCTACCTGCAAAAAGATTGTTGAAAATCATGGGGGGCGCATATGGGTAGACTCTCAGCCAGCCCAGGGGACAACATTTTATTTCACCTTACCTGTAGTCACTGACGAAGCATAATTCAACTACTGTATGCGTTTATCGCAAGAGTACTTTATGATGGACCATCCATTGCAAAGATCTCAGCTTCGGTCATAACCGCGTTTGTGTGGTAACTACACGTTGGCTCAGTATGAGCAAACGTAACAACAGCATATTCCTGAGAAAGGTAGTGATGCACAACGCTAATGCGAAGGGCGATTAACCCAAACTCAGCTACCATAGGACGCAACGGCAATGGCTGTGGTGGAAACAGGAGTCTCGGTATCACTAAAATAAATAAGCCCAACACCAACGCTAAATCTATTAGGGGTTCCCGTGGCTGCCTATGGGGTCCCACTAGGACTTTTGTCTCAACGTGGGGGCCATGGTCAAATTGTTGGTCCCACAGATGCCTGTGAGAGCCTACCAGGACTTTTGTCTTAAAGTGGGGTTTGTTATCTTTTCCGATAGAGTAGTGTCATCTTTCCTAAGATCCTTAATCAAAAGAACGAAATTTAGGTCTGAGTGACCTGATTGGTATATTTAAGATACAAAGAAATTATGGGGAATATATGAGTACTCATTTTCAATATCGAAACTAGGTGAAGTTTAAATCTGTTCGTCCTATTCGCAAACTTGGGTAGGCCAACTGGACTATGTGGCAACAGCTCAGACTGTTTTTACCATTCGATAAAATTTGAGAGCTGGAATGGACAAACGCTTAGGCCACTGTGAATCGATGGTCATCCCACGACGTTGTTACACTCTGCAAAGATCACGTTTTGGTAGGAGAGATCGTGTTCGGGCTGGGAAAACGCCGTGGCAATTATTTGCTCAGAATTATGGCCAAGCATAAAGCGAAAGAACCCTTCAGCGGCTTGGTCAAGATAGTAAGCAAACATCAAACCTTCATCGAGTGTGGGATTGGCTGGGCGCAAATTAATTGAATGTTGCTCCATATAATTTTCCTCGTGTGGTTGCGATCTCAATGATGTGCCTAAAAGCGCCTAACCCAATTTTTCTATCTTGCATAACCCATCATATGACAACCTTAATTAAGGGATACCACAGGAATCTGAGGACGGTACTCACAATTTCCTCAAAAAGCTTTTCTACAGTTGAAACATGGATATCTCACGAACTACTTCATCGTAAAGGTGAAGAGGTGAGTATTATGCATAGTCGATTTCGTGATCGCTTCCACGCAGGTAAAGAATTGGCTACTCGGCTCACACCCTATGCCAATCACTCTAATACTCTGGTGCTAGGGCTACCCAGGGGTGGGGTGCCAGTCGCTTATGAAATCGCAAAAGCGCTGCATCTTCCCCTAGATATCTGTTTGGTACGAAAATTGGGGGTGCCCGGCCATAGGGAGCTAGCCATGGGTGCCATTGCCTCTGGCGGAGTGCGGATCCTTAATTATGATGTCATTAGTAGTATGGCCCTCTCGGATAAGATCCTGGAATATGTGACCGCGCTAGAATTGCGAGAATTGCAGCGACGGGAGCAGTCCTATCGGGATGATCGACTCCAGCCTGAGATTTGCGATCGCACCATCATTTTAGTGGATGACGGACTGGCCACTGGAGCCACAATGCGGGCGGCCATCGCAG
>JBCCJR010000238.1:0-8062 GCA_039045805.1 Cyanobacteria bacterium P01_C01_bin.118 | reverse complement strand
TCACGGTTAGTTTGGCCTGGCAGGTTTGGCAGGTCACCAGGCCCGCCAGCGATCGAGGTGCACTGGCTGTCTTTGGTGGAAATGTACGGTTACGACGCAGGAGCCGATCAATTTGGGCCGCTTCTGTTTCTGTGAGTAGGGAGCGATGGGTATTGAGAACCATGCCCCCGTCACCGTAGCGGGTATGGCCTCGGTAGATGGGATGTTCTAGCCATCGTTGTCCAGTGGAGACGGATACCTTTTTCCCATATTGTTTAGCAATGTGGCGAACGGCACCCCGCAGTGAACCATAGAGCAAAAACTGTTCAAAAAAAGCTTTGAGGATGGGGGCCGTTGTCCGATCAATCACATAGCCCTGTTTTCCTCGACGATAGCCATAGGGGGCTTTACCGGGCGGTGGCAGTGCCTTGAGACGGTTGTTGGCATGCCCCTGACGGATACGACGCTGGCGCTGGGCTAATTGCACCTCCGCTAATGCCATGGGGAGTCTTGAGTTTGATTTGCCTGGGGCTGAGGTTTGATAAGCCTGTTGTGTGGCGATGACCACCGTTCCTGCTGTTTCGATGGTGGCCAGATTTTGGGCCACCGCCTCCAGCGAGTCCCCCAGCTCGTCCAGGTGTCGTACCAACAGGTAGGCTGGTGCCTCGGACTGGATCTGCGCTAGCAATGCCTGGAGCTGAGGACGCTGTGGTGCACGCTCCGTCAACGCAATATCCTGATAAACATGATCAACCTCCCAGCCCCACAGGTCATCATCAACCGGCGGGTCCAGGCGAGGGTCTGTGTAGAGATAAGCGGCAATTTCCATCATTGTTCAATTTAGCGCTTGGGTTGCCGATAACGCTTATCACCCCAGAACAATCTTTAGATTTTCCAGGACTATATTGTTTGGTGCGCTACACTCCAATGGTGCGAGCTCGGTATCGTAAAACCATGGGTAAATCACCTTATAAAATATCTAGCATTGCTTTAGTTCTATTCTTGCTTTTGGGTAGCTGCGGTCGTTCTCAGCAGGTCAGTGATCCTGAGGAATCCACTGCTGAGCCTGTAACGGCAGCGCCCTCTGACCCTCCGGCGGAGCAGCAACCATCTCCTGAAACGGTAACCACGCCTGCTTCCCAGGCGGCTGAATCTAACCCTGCTGTAACTGAGTCACCCCCCCGTCCTAACCCCATTGCGTTAGCGAAGCAAGACTGCGGGCAGATGGCAACTCAGACAGACATTAATCAGTGTGCCGCAGAAAACTACAGCATTTCTGATAAGGCGCTCAATCAGGTCTATCGAGGTGTACTGCAAGACCTGGGTGATAGTGCTAAAGCCAAACTGACGACGGCTGAAGAGCGTTGGATCGTGTTTCGAGATGCCCAATGCACCTTTGAAAGTGACCGATTTGAAGACGGTTCTATGGCTCCCTTGATTCAAGCTAGCTGTATGGAACAAATTACGGACAATCGTATTGCTGAACTACAGCAGGCTGATCAAACTCAGTTGAGCTATGCCGATGTTGATGCTCAGCTTAATCAGATATATCAAGCTATTCAAGCACTGGTTGGGGATGCTCAAAGTGAGGCATTGACCGATGTACAACTGAACTGGCTAGACTATCGCGATGCTCACTGTGAGTATGAGGCCAGTTTGCCAGCTGCTTCTGATCAAAATGCTTGTTTAGCCACCATCACTGAAACCCGTGTATGGCAGCTGCAGGCACTGCAGGATGAGTTGTCTCTTTAGTCGAGGGTTATAGTATTTTTTCAGGGCGCTGCTTGTAGCGCTTTTATTGTGCGGAATGATAACGGTGGGCAAAGCTGCGTTTCTGAGTAATGTCATAAATGATTTTACATAAGGGGGTAATGGCTCTGGCTGTTGCTGTTGCCAGTCTCTACGGCGCCATGTGTGTGGGCCTGTATCTTTATCAGAAAAATCTGATCTTTAAGCCAACATCTATCCTGACCGATACTCCAGCCGATCGGCAGTTGGAGTATGAAGATGTGTGGTTTGATGCTCAGGGTGTAGCCACACCAGGGGAGGGAATGCATGGCTGGTGGTTGCCTGGTCTGCCAGGGACACTATCGGCTGAGGCTTTAACGCTGCTGTATCTCCATGGCAATAGTGAAAATATTGGCGCTAATTTAGGACTGGCCCATCGCTACCAGCAGATGGGATTTAATGTGCTGCTGGTGGACTATCGTGGCTATGGCCTGAGTCCTGGAGAATTTCCCAATGAGCAACGAGTGTATGAAGATGCGATCGCAGCCCATCGCTACTTAACCCAAGTCCGCCAAATTCCCCAGCAAAAGCTCTGGCTATTTGGCCACTCTCTCGGTGGAGCCATTGCCATTGAGTTAGCCATCCAGAGACCAGCGGCAGGTCTGATTGTTCAAAGTTCCTTTAGCTCTATGTTGCGAGCGATTGAGCTCACCGGTCAGTACGGCTGGTTTCCAGTTAACTGGATCCTAACTCAACGATTTGACTCCATTAACAAGGTGCCTCAGCTACAGTTGCCAGTGCTCTACATCCATGGCCTGGAGGATGACACCACTGCAGCTGTTATGTCAGAAGAACTCTACGGGGCATCACCCTTACCAAAACAGCTGTGGCTAGTACCCGAGGCCAACCACAACAATGTTTCTGACACGGCTGGACCGGCTTACTTTACAACTGTCGAAACCTTTGTTCAGCAAACGCAACCTGCTGTGGCTATTCAACCCCACGGGTCTCCCGTAGAATAGACGTTGGAGTTAGTTAAATCTTTGCCACGTCCAGAACTGAAATTTTCTGTAGAGGAACCTATAGGTTTCAACTTGGACGCGGTTTGTCAAATAGCCAATCTAGGCTCGTAATTAAGGAGAACGGCAATGCCCGAGGCAGTAGGATCGCTAGAAACAAAAGGGTTTCCCCCCGTACTAGCCGCCGCAGACGCGATGGTCAAGGCAGGACGAGTCACATTGGTTAATTATATTCGAGCCGGGAGTGCTCGCTTTTGTATCAATATTCGTGGCGACGTTTCTGAAGTCAAAGCGGCGATGGCAGCAGGTGTTGAAGCTGCAGAAAATGCCTACGGTGGTGTCTTAGAAACTTGGGTAATTATTCCTCGCCCCCATGAAAATGTAGTTGCTGTTCTACCCATCGACTTTACTGAAGACGTTCAGCGTTTCCGCAATGCAGTGGAACAGCCTATTTTGCCAGGGCGACGTTAAACTGTATTGGTTTTGGATTGTTTGGCAATAGGGGCATTGTCTATGATGTCCCTATGGATCTGGGTTAGCTTCGGGTTCCCAAACACAAACGGCATAGCCTTTTGCAGTTGATGCAATCGCGCTCCTATTGCCGCGCCAGGTTAACTTAGCCGCTAGCTCTAAAGCCTCTGTTGAAGTTAATCCCGGTTGTAAGACGCTATAAAAACTGTCTTCATGCTGTACGGCAACCATCAGTTCCGCAACATCGGGAACCTGCACATAGCACTGATGGTATTGCTGGGCATTTCCTAACATTAAGCAGAGAGCCGGACCGTGAGTCGGCCAGGCGAGACTTTTTTTTCGAGGTCCTTTAAATTCTTGTGCGTCTAGTTCTAATGCCCACATCATATAGCTTTCATGCCCCTGCTTGAAGAGCGCTAGCTCATCCCCCTTCTGCGCCAGTTTATTAATTGCTCTCATGGCATCATCAGCATTCTCAAACCGTCTAAACAGGCTGTAATACTGGGTATCGATTTTGATGGCAGGCAGCTTTGAGTCAACGTCTGGCACCTTTATATGACAGGTGTTGTACTGACCCTTATAGGTCAACAGTTTACAGGCAGCAACAGGCATCAGGAACTCACAGAAATAGCAATAGCATTGTGTAAAATTCTAAAGACTGAACATTATTCCAGCACCCCAGAAGTGGCCGAGTTTTGATAGGCACGATTGCTGAAGCGCAGTGATAAAGTAACTAATACGTTGATTAGCGAAAAAAAATGCAGGCCCTCGCGGATACGCCCACTACATTTCCCTTAATGGCCGTTGTTGGCCAGGATGCTATTAAGCTGGCTCTACTACTGGCTGCCGTTGATCCTGGGTTGGGCGGCGTGGTCATTGCTGGGCGGCGCGGTACGGCTAAGTCTGTCCTGGCTAGGGGATTACATCAGCTTTTGCCTCCCATTGAAGTGATTGACGGCTCCTGTGCCAATGCTGACCCGACTAACATGTGGGAGTGGGATGATGCCACCCTGGAGCATTTTAGTGATTGCGAAGATCCTACAAATCTGGACGACCTACCAACAAAAGTTGTTCCGTCTCCGTTTATTCAGATTCCTTTGGGGGTGACCGAAGACCGTCTCTTGGGTTCGGTGGATGTGGCTAAGTCAATTCAGACAGGAGAATCTGTTTTTC
This sequence comes from Cyanobacteria bacterium P01_C01_bin.118, assembly GCA_039045805.1. Taxonomy (GTDB): domain Bacteria; phylum Cyanobacteriota; class Cyanobacteriia; order Phormidesmidales; family Phormidesmidaceae; genus Leptothoe. The sequence continues at coordinate 3,692 of JBCCJR010000238.1, read as the reverse complement.
AGCCGGGGCTACTGGCCGAAGCCCATCGAGGAGTGCTCTACGTTGATGAAGTAAATCTGCTGGATGATCAGATTTCAAATTTGCTGCTGGGTACGCTGACTGAAGGGCGTAACCAGATTGAGCGAGAGGGTATTAGTTTTCAACATCCTTGCAAACCCCTGTTGGTGGCTACCTATAACCCTGAGGAAGGGGTGTTGCGACAGCATTTGTTGGATCGGATTGCGATCGCGCTCTCTGCCGATCGTATGCTCACCATGGATGAGCGGGTGGAGGCCACCGGTCAGGCGACGGACTACGCCAATGACCCCGACGGATTTATTGCCCAATATGCCGAAGAAATTGACAACCTAAAGACCCAGATTATCCTTGCCCGTGAGTGGTTAAAGGATGTGGTGATTACCCCGGATCAAGTTGAGTACCTGGTGACTGAAGCCTTGCGAGGTGGGGTAGAAGGCCATCGTGCTGAGCTGTTTGCAGTTCGAGTGGCCAAGGCCAGTGCTGCTCTAGATGGACGGACTGAAATCAATGCCGATGATCTGCGTCGAGCAGTAGAACTGGTAATTATCCCCCGGGCGCTCAATCAGGATCAGCCCCCACCGGAAGATGAACAGCAGCCGCCTCCGCCTCCGCCTCCGGAAAACCAGCAGGAGGACGATCAGGATGAATCCCAGGAGAATGACGACGAGGAGAATGATGAAGACGAACCTGACGAAGAGCAAGAAGATTCTCCTCCAAGCATTCCAGAAGAGTTTTTGTTTGACCCTGAAGGGGTGGTTTTAGACCCATCGCTGCTGTTGTTTGCAGAAACCATGAGCAAACAGGGCAACTCAGGTAGTCAGAGTCTAGTGATTTCTGAAGATCGAGGCCGTTATATCAAACCAGTTTTACCCCAGGGCCCAGTGCGTCGAATTGCAGTAGATGCCACGCTGCGAGCAGCGGCTCCCTATCAAAAAGCTCGCCGCGCCCGTCAGCCTCACCGCAAGGTAATTGTCGAGCAAGGAGATATTCGAGCTAAGCGTTTAGCCCGTAAGGCAGGGTCGCTGATTATTTTTGTAGTGGATGCGTCTGGCTCTATGGCCTTGAACCGGATGCAGTCGGCTAAAGGAGCAGTGCTGAGTCTGTTGACAGATGCTTATCAGAATCGTGACCAGGTGGCGTTAATTCCCTTTAGGGGTGAACAGGCAGAGGTGTTATTGCCGCCTACCCGGTCGATCACCTCAGCTCGTCGCCGGTTAGAGACCATGCCCTGTGGTGGTGGTTCTCCATTGGCCCATGGTTTGAGTCAGGCGGTGCGTGTGGGAACCAATGCACAACAGTCTGGGGATACGGGCAATGTGGTGATTATTGCTATTACGGATGGTCGCGGGAATGTGCCGCTGGCGCGTTCTTTAGGAGAGCCTATGGAAGAAGGTGAAAAGCCGGATATTAAGGCAGAACTGTTGGATATTGCTGGCCGGATTCGGATGACTGGCTTCCAGCTGTTGATTATTGATACTGAGCGAAAGTTTGTTTCGACCGGCTTTGGTAAAGAGCTGGCCGCGACTGCAGGTGGTAAGTATTATCAGCTCCCTAAGGCGACGGATAAGGCGATTGCTAATATGGCACGAGGGGCACTCGCTGATCTGCAAGCTTGATAAAATCCCCCCATATAAAAGTCAATGCAATAGATCTTGACTTACTATTACTCAACTTCTGGTGCTGGCTCAGCAAATAATTTAAGCCAGTATGTTTTCCAGTTTTTGGAAAGACCGTAATGTTTCTTCTCACTGTGCTCATCAACTATCACAGTCACGAGCCACTCTTTTTTCTGCATCGTAGAGCTTCTTAACTTACGTGCAATATTAGTGGGCTCTACTCTGCTATATTCATCAGTTAAAAATTGATTAATTACTCTTTCAACTTCGGCTGCTATAGTTAACTCATCTCCCCTTGCCCTGATTTCTAACAATGCCCAAAAAATCATAGGTTCTAGTCTTGTTCGTAATTTTTGCAATTTAAACATAGATTTTGGAACAGATATGCATCTTCTAAGTGCCGTAGCATGATTTGCTACTTGCTTTTTGGAGGTAGATATTTTTTTAGGTGTGAGTAAAGATAGCTGCTCCTCAGAGTTCTTATTTGAGCCTTTTACTTGTTGTTCTTTTATTTTGTGGATTTGAGTTGAATTCTGCTTATGATCTTGAATAGAAATCCCAGTAATGTTGAGAATACCTATCTTGATTTCATCAAGTTTTTCCTCAACAATGCTAATCTCAGGTAAACTACTTGCCTTTTGGCTAATTGGACATTCAAATTTAAGATTATCTAGCAAATAACGTGCTGTAATTCTTCCAGAATCAGTGCCGATTAGTAAATCTATGCTTTCTGTTAGGTTAGAGTCTTCTGCTAATTCAACTAAGTCTTGAATGCTTTCTATAAAATCTTCAAGCCTAGATGAGCTATGGAAAGGTAAATCATAGCCAAGTAAGCAAAGATAGACATAGTTAAACTGTGCGTTCTCAATGAGCATTGCTGATAGTGGAGAAGCACGAAATGTGTGGTTATCTTTGATTTTGTAATTTGCAGTATAGGTTATTTCTGTAGGAACTTGAATACATTCTAAAAGGCGTTGTTGAACCATGTCTTGTAAAGCTTTTCGTGTCCATCTGTCTTGATAGCTGTACATACGTGCAAACTTCAAAATATGCTCAATTTTTACACCTCTTTGGGCTTCTGTTTGTGGCTTTGCACGAAGTAGAAGGAGTAATATTCTGATTTTCAAGAAATAACATTTATACTCTTTAAATGTTGGTAAATATAAGTTAGAAAGTGATGCTTTGCTCTCAATAGGATTGGTGGGCACCATTAAACTCCCAATAATTAAACTGGGAGACCAACTTTGAGTACTACCAAGTAAAGTATGAGTCTTTTTCAGAGATCTTAAAAAATATCGGACGTTATGCCAAGCCAATGCAGCAAGAATACTTAGATTTTGCTTAGCATTGCTCTCCTCTAAAAAAGTCTGCTTGATTATTTTTGCATTCTGTAAAGAAGCTTGATGAAAATGCTCCCAATTTTGTTGATTACACCAAATTTTCAGTCGATGATCTCCGGATTCTAAGAGGTTCTCTACATACTTCACTCTTTTTGATAAAATCTGTACCAAATCAGGGGCTTTTAAATGAAAAACAGTGTGATCTCTGACATCAGCGAAATCAGAATCTTGAGCTCGAAAGTATGTTACTTCCCGCATCGTAATGATTATCGTTGAGCCTGTTATTCTGGCAAGTTTGTTGGCAAAAGCATAGACTTGCTTCTGAAATTCATCAGAAACCCTATCAATATTGTCTAAAAAAACGACAATGCTTTTTCGATGTTGACCTGAGTAATATTTCCAACTTCTGCGTAGAAATGCTTCTGGTGACTGGGTTAATTCTTCTATGAGGTCAGCTTCTTTTTCTAGCCAATATTCTGGCTTTGACTTCAGTATTTGAGGATTGAGGCTTGCTTTTTTCTTTTTAAGTTCTCTGCCAAAAATTTCTTTAAGTGTTTCATATAGCGTTTCTCAGTTATCTTGAGTATAGTAACAACAGTGAGTAAACCATCCAATAATATCGTTTTGGTGAATCTCATCGAGAGCATTAGCGATGGCATCATTGAGCGCATCATACGTGCGAGCAACTTGAGCGCGAACGGATTCTTTGATTTTGGAC
>JBCCJR010000237.1:0-8080 GCA_039045805.1 Cyanobacteria bacterium P01_C01_bin.118 | reverse complement strand
TGGTTGTTACCGTTGGCGATTGGACAACCGTTTCTAAGATTTGTCCTCATTGCCGAACACACCGGTTGTTCAGATGATAGTAACCCGCTGACAAATACTCGCACGACGTTGACCCTATGGCCTATCAGGTTTCTAATGTGGAATATGCCATACCATGCAGAACATCACCTGTATCCATCGATCCCGTTTCATGCCTTGCCAACGGCGCATCAACGACTGAAGGAGCATTTTAAGCGGGTTGATGCGGGATATGTGAAGGTGAATCGAGAGATTGTTGCAGAATTGGGATAGTCGGGTACTAACTCAAGTTAGGAAATCTTGGCTAGGAGTGAATTTGGAATTCGGAATTCCGAACTTTGAAAGGGCAGGGCAGGGATTCCGACTGCCATAGAGCTACGGCCTTCTCACAGAGTACTTTAGATTCCTGAGGAAATCATCCCATTTATATGTTGGTGTCCGAATAATCTAACCGGTTGAACCTTTCAGGAATAGTGTTGATTGTGGCATTGGGTGCCGCAATGAAGTTTTGTTTTGCGAGTAGCCAGTATGTCCTCTCCTAAAAAGTTTGTTTTAAAAGATTTCTCTTTGCAGTGTGGGGTAACTTTAGCCGAGGTAGAGATCATCTATCAAACCTATGGAGAGTTAAATTCTGAATGTAGTAATGGGGTGTTATATCCCACCTCCTATGGAGCACAGCATAGCGATGTGGACTGGTTGGTGCGGCCAGGGGGGATTTTAGATCCCACCGACTGGTGTGTGATTATGCCAAATATGTTGGGCAATGGTTTGTCCACATCACCGAGTAACTGTGAGGCGGCAAAAAAACCAGGTTTTTACTTTACTCACTATGACAATGTCCGGGCACAGACAGCGCTGTTAGATAGTTTGGGGATTGAACAGTTAGCCCTGGTGTATGGCTGGTCCATGGGAGCGCAGCAGGGTTATCACTGGGGAGCGCTATATCCTGAGCGGGTGCAGCGAATTGCGGCGCTGTGTGGGACTGCGAAAACCACTGACCATAATCGGGTTTTTCTCTATAGTTTGCGGGCGGCCCTAAAGGGAGACCCAGCCTGGAATGGGGAGCGGTTTGAGGGAGTACCGGAAAAGGGGTTTCATACATTTACTCAGATCTATGCCAGTTGGGCTGCATCTCAGGCTTACTATCGGGCTAAACCCTATTTAGAATGGGGGTATGAGTCGTTAGAGGATTATCTGCTGCGCAGCTGGGAAGCGGGCTATCGGCGACGCGACCCGCATAATTTGCTGGCGATGATTGAGACCTGGCTGCACTGCGATGTGGGCGATAATCCGGTTTATGCAGGGGATTATGAGAAGGCGATGGGATCGATTACGGCCAGGACTTTGGTGATGCCGGCCAGCACGGACCTGTACTTTACGCCGGAGGATTGCGAGGCTGAAGCGCAGCTGATTCCTAACAGCGAGTATGCAGTGATTCCGTCGATTTGGGGCCATCGAGCCGGGAACCCCTATCAGAATTCTGAGGATGAGGCGTTTATTAAGCAGGCGATTGAACAATTGCTGAATCGTTAGGGCGGTGGTCGACAACGTTATCTAAGTTGTTGGGTATTGTATTAAACTTGACCATTTATAACGGCTACTTACTTTATATTTCTACTTTAGATTGAAATATCTTTAGTAAGCGTGACGTGCTGTATGGGGCGAGCATCTCTAGGATTTAGGAATTTAACCAGGTTAGCAAAATGACAAAAGAGTTATTGCCTGAAGGCCTTGCTTTATGGTGAGGGTGTTGTTGGTTTTGATGCTCTCTAAAGGTCATTATTAGCAGTTCTTAAGATTCCTCCAATCTTATTAGAGGCGGTTTAACAGGGCTTAGCAAGCAAAATCAATTAAATTCCACTATTGAATGTATGTAACTTCCATGGATCATCTCTTTAGCCTAAATATGTTTTGAATTTATAAATCGCTTGCTCCTTAGCTTTTGTTACATTTTTTCGATAACCCTTTTCTAATAGAAAAGTAACTTTAGTGCATCAAACTTGCTCGTTTCAGAGATCTGGTTATTACTGTTTGTAGTTAAAAGTCATCACTTGGTTTTGTTCTCTTATTCCTAATGTCCTAAATAATCTTAAGTTTTCTTGTTGCAACTCGCTTTTATGCAATAGTTCGTGGAGATGATGGTCTTCTTACCCTATTGAAATATCTAGCTTCAGTGGAGTACCAAAGTCCTTTCAGCTTTTTCTCCTATTCATGTGCAGGTCATGCCCCACCCCGCTCGGAACATTATTGGAACATTATTTTACGGACAATGTTGCCAATAGGCTCTGACTTCTAGTGTGAGTTAACTCATGTTTCGTTTCGTTCTTTGCCCTTTCGGAGAATCCTATGAACCAGCGATATAACCCATTAGCGACAGGTCGGGAAATGACTTTTCATTCCCTGTCGCGGCGTCGATTTATTCGTTATGCCTCTTTAACGGCCGGGGCGCTGGCCACCACCAAGCTGGTGAGCTGTGGCTCTAGTCCGGCCCCAACTGAAACCGATGCTACCGGCACTGATACAGCAGGCGCTGGTAAAACCCTGAGAATTCTCTCCTGGGCAGGTTACGATGAGCCAGAGATTATTGGACCCTTTGAGGAAAAAATGGGGGTGACTGTTGAGTTCAAGACCTATGTGGGCGGCGAACAGATGCTCCAATTTTTCAATCAGTCACCTCCGGGTACATTTGACGGCATCATTTCTGATGGTGAATATGTAGTCAAGCTGGTGGAACTGGGGGCGATTTCCCCATTGAGTGCCGCCGATTTTGATACTCTGACTGACTACAATAGCGTCTATAAAGAGTTTCCCGGTTTTTACCAGGGAGATCAGCTGATGGCTGTGGGCACCCGCTTTGGTAACTACGGCATTGCCTTTAACACCAAGTTTATTAAGCCTGAGGACGCTACCAGTTGGGAAATCCTGGCTCGGGAAGACCTACAGGGTAAACTGGCCTTCTTTGATTGGTACCTGCCGAATATGGGGAATGCCAGTTTGGCCCTCTTCCCCGATAACCCCAACCCCTATGACCTGACGGACGATCAGTTGGTGCAGGTGAAGGACTGGATGGTAAAAGTCAAGCCCAATGTGGGGCTGATTACCCCCAATATTCAAGACATTACCAACGCCTTTATTAATGAGAGCGTTATCGCTGGGCCGGTGGGTGACTGGCTGATTCAGAATGCGATCGCAGATGGCCAATCCCAATTCGCTGCCGTCGTACCCAAGGAAGGAGCCATTCGCTGGAGCGAAGGAGCCACGGTAGCCGCCGACAGTAAGAACCCTGACCTGGCACTGGAGTGGGCCAAGTACATGAGCACCCCGGAAGTCCAAGCCCGTCTGGCCAATGCCAAGGCCTACAAGGGACTGGCCCCCAACCTCAAGGCCGTTGACTACTTGAGTGATGCAGAAAAGAGTCTGCTGGGCTATATCCCTGACCCTGACAATGCGGGTAAGACTATTGTGGATATGCAGCTAGAGCGCACCCGTGCGCGTCAGCTACCGGTGCAGCAGCCGGAGCAGGCCTGGCAGGACTTCTATAACGAGTTTAAGACGAGTTAGAGATGTGCTGTACTTCTTTAAGAGGCTTGGCGATAACTGGTTCCCCTTGGCAAGGGGAACCGTCAGGGAGGGGGCTGGATCACTTGCGCTAGCGATCGAAGACCCCTCCGTTGGTTCCCCTTACCAAGGGGAACCGTTGCAGTCATAATCCATGCTAATAATCTTTCAGATGTGCATACACCATAGCCTTCGCAAATGGAGGACGTTCTAAACTTCGATTTCAACCGCTATAGCCTTCTCGAAAATTATCTTAGTCTCCTTCCAGGTTCATAAAACAACCGGTCCCTTCCATGGCCATTGCCTCTCCCAAATTAGATACAACAGCCCCTGTAATTTCCCAGGATCTAGAACTGCGACAGATTTCCAAGTTCTATGGTCAACAGCAGGTGCTGCACGACATTAACTTGACCGTCCGGCAGGGGGAATTTGTGGCCATTATGGGACCCAGTGGCTGTGGCAAAACCACCCTGTTGCGGATTATTGCAGGTCTGGAAGGTATTGCGGCTGGATCTGTTGTTCTACAGGGACAGGAGATCACCCAGCTTCCTGTAAATAATCGTAATACGCCCATGGTGTGGCAAAATTTTGCCCTGTTTCCTCACTTGAATGTGCGGAAGAATATTGCCTTTGGGCTTACCCTGGGCAAACATCGTAAGGCCGATGTGCGGCAAAGGGTACAGCGAATGGCGGCTCTGATGCATCTGGAAGAATTATTGGACCGGCGCATTAGTCAGCTTAGCGGTGGGCAAAAGCAACGGGTTGCGATCGCAAGAGCCCTGATCACAGAACCTTCCATCCTGCTGTTGGATGAACCCATGAGTGCCCTTGATCCCCACCTGCGGGTGAGGATGCAGGGAGAGCTAAAGCGGCTACAGCAGTCCCTGGACATTTCCTTTTTCTACGTTACCCATAACCAGAACGAAGCCTTTTCCATGGCGGATCGTATTGTGGTGATGAACGATGGCCGGATTGAGCAGGTGGGGACTCCAGCAGAAATTTATAATCAACCCGCCACCCACTTTGTGGCAGAATTTGTTGGCAATAACAATCTATTTGACGGCCAGGTAACAGAAACTACCAATACCACCGTCACAGTGCAGTGCCCCCAGGGCAAAATACATACCCTGTCGGATCAGCCCCATGCTCCAGGGGATAACGTGACGGTGGTGGTCCCGGCGGACCGCATTACCCTATCTGACCAACCGGAGGCATTGGGCAATATCATTCAAGCCACACTGCGGGGACGAGAATTTCTCGGTTCTCAGGTCATCTATCTGCTGGAAACTGCTGCTGACTATGAAGTGCAGGTAATTCGCCAGGAAGCCTTTAAACAGAGTTTAGATATCCCCATCAATAGTAAACTCTATCTCTCCTGGCGGACTCAAGATACTGTGCTTCTGGGGGAGAGGAGTTAGCCATGCGTCTGCCTTTGAGTCGCCCTAACCAGACCCCTGACGAGGCTAGCCTGCTGAAGTATGTCTGCCTTGCCCCGGTTGTCATTTACGACAGTTTATTTTTTCTGCTGCCCCTGTTGTTTCTGGTGTGGATTGGTTTTTGGACCGTAGAAAACTATCGGGCGGTGCCGGGATTCTCCTTGACCAACTACATCGACATTTTTGGGCAGTTTTTTAGTCGGTCACGGTATGCCTTTGCCATTGCCCAGTCTCTCTGGGTTGCTGCCACAACAACATTGCTGGGGATCCTGCTGTGTTATCCCTTTGCCCTGGCTCTGGCCTTTGTCGTGCCGCAAAAACTACAGCGGTTTGCCCTGGTGCTGGCCATTGCCCCTTTTTGGACTAGCTATATTCTGCGACTCTATGCCTGGCAAACGGTAATCAACACTAACGGGTTGCTGAATACGTTACTGATGAAATTGGGCTGGATCGATACCCCCCTGCAGATCATCTTTACCCAGGTGGGCACCCGCATTGGGCTGCTCCACTATCTGGCTCCCATCATGATTTTGATTTTGTATCTGGTGGTGCGCAATATTGATGTGACGCTGCTAAACGCGTCTAAAAATTTAGGGGCCACCATCTGGCAAACCTTCTGGCGAGTGTTGTTGCCCCTGAGTAAACCAGGACTGGTGTACAGCGCTGTTTTTGGTGCCATTATCAGCTTAGGGGATGTGCTTTCCGGAATTATTCTCGGTGGTGGGACGGGCAAGTCGATTTTGGGCTCATTTCCGCTGTTTTCGACGGTTATTTTTAACGAATATGCGGCGTCCACTAACCTACCTCGCACGTCGGCGCTGGCCACGTTGTTGATTGGGATTATGGTGGTGATTTTGGCGGTGGGGTTGAAGTTTTCGACGGTGGAGGAGTAAGGGGATGAGGGCTAAACTTTTATCAACCCAGGCGCTCACATTCACCGGTTGGATTTATCTCATCCTGGGGTACGGTTTGCTGATGCTGCCCATTCTTACCCTGGTAATCTTTTCCTTTGAGAATTCTCGCTTTCCCACCCTGCCCTGGACGGGGTGGACCTGGAGTTGGTATCAGGAACTGTTGACCGATGGCACCCTGATAGAAGCGCTGAAGGCGAGTCTGTTGGTGTCCCCACTGGCGGCGGCCATTGCCACTAGCCTGGGTTTTTTCGGGGCCTATGCCCTGAATCGGTTTGAGTTTCGTGGGAAACAGCCTCTGACGATTTTGTTGATTGTGCCTATCCTGGTGCCGCCGTTGATTTTGGGGGTGGCGTTTCTAGGGTTGTTGTCTCGGGTTAATTTGCAGGGACAGCTCTACAGCATTTTGATTACCCATGTAGTGATTTTGTTGCCCACTGCGATCGCGCTGATCACCCTACGTCTGATGCAAATGCCCAAAGCCATTGAGCAAGCAGCCTGGAACTTGGGTGCAACAGAATGGCAGGCGCTCTGGCGAGTGGTTCTGCCCTGGGCTGTTCCCGGTATTGCCGGTGCCTTTTTGTTGGCGTTTACCTTTTCTTTTGATGAATTTGTAATTGCCTGGTTTGTGTCCGGGTTTGAACCGACGCTGCCCGTGGCTATCTATAACTTTTTGGGGTCTAACCTTTCGCCGTCACTCAATGCCATTGGCACCCTGGTGTTTTTGATTTCCATACTGTTGCTGGTGGGGGTGGAATTGTTGTTGATTCCGATGTTGTTGAACAAACCAACTCGATCTCGTTAAACATTCTTGTGGTGGACCGTGCTTCATGGTGGACCATGCCCACCCTCCGGTTAAACATTCTCTCTCGCGGTGGGGTGTGCCCACCCTACAGGTATGACTACTCGATATTTGATTAAACAGGCGACCGTTATGCCCTTTACCCTACAGCCGGATGGGGCGTTGGATTTAGAGCCACGTGTTCAGGATGTGCTGATTGTGGGGGATCAGATTGTTGAGGTGGCCGACCACATTGAGCTAGGTCCGGAGCCTATGGAGGTGGTCGATGCTCACGATCATTTGCTGGTGCCGGGTTTTGTCAATGCCCATGCCCATTCTGTTGAAATTTTAGAAAAAGGTCGTTATGAGGCCCTGCCCTTGGAGGCCTGGATGCTGTATTCCTATCCTCCACTCAAGGGAAAACATCTGAGCCCGCGTATGTGCTACCTGCGCACTATGTTAGGAGCCCTGGAAGTGGTCAAGTCCGGAGCCACTACTCTCCAGGATGACCTGATTGAGCTGCCGTATATTACCCCAGAGATTTTTGCAGCGGTGGCCCAGGCCTATATCGATATTGGCCTACGGGTGAGCCTTACCCACCATGTGATCAACCTGCCGCTGTACCAAACTATTCCCTATCTGGAAGGCTTTTTGCCCGACGATGTGCGCCAGGATCTGGATGCCCTGGCAGGTCTGGATGATGACACCTGGGTTTCCCTGTTCAAATCGTTCTATGCCGACTGGCATGGTAAGGAGGGGTTGATGACCCTGGCCCTGGCCCCTTCCGCGCCCCAACGGGTAACGCCTGAGCTGATGCACCAGATCGCTGACCTGTCAGAATCGCTAGATATCCCCATCCACACCCATATGCTAGAAACCAAAACCCAGGCGGTGACTGGCCCTGAGTTTTATGGCCCTGGTGAGTCGGTGGTCAGCTATGGCAAAAAGCATGGCATTCTCACCCACCGTACCGCCATTGCCCACGGTATCTGGCTGACGGATCGGGATGTGGAGATGATCGCTGAGGCTGGGGCCACCGTTATCCATAACGTGGTGAGTAACCATCGTCTATGTAGCGGCATTGCCCCCATTCGCCAGCTGATGGATGCGGGAGTGAATATTGCCCTTGGCTCTGACGGTATGAGTTCGAACGATTCTTTCAATATGTTTGATGTGTTGAAAATGGCGGGGCAGGTGCATTCTGTTACCCATCCTGACTATTCCCGCTATCCCCGTGTTCGGGATGTGTTGAAGTGGGGCACCTATGGGGGAGCTCGGTCAGCCCTATTGCAGGATCAGGTGGGGGCAATTGCTCCTGGTTTCAAGGCTGATTGTGTCCTTTACGATCTCAATACCACTAGTTTTATTCCTCGGGG
>JBCCJR010000236.1:0-8122 GCA_039045805.1 Cyanobacteria bacterium P01_C01_bin.118 | reverse complement strand
TTTTTGCTAATGATATTCTTGATAACGCTATCTGCAGTGCCTTAAGGATGAAGCAGCAGATCGGGGAAGAAACGATTGAACTCAATCAGGATGCCAGCAGTGATGGTCATCCAGATTGCAGCCAATACAGGAGCGGTAGACAAGTACTTCAGTAGGTCTTTAGTCATGGGGAACTCGTCCTGATTAAGGTTGTGTCAAAACAGCAGAAACTTAAGCTCACTTTGAAACCGTAGAATCATTTAAGGCTCAATGAGAGCAATAGTCCGGAAGAACTAACGGGGTGAAATAGTAATCTCATCATCTTTGGCAAACATTGCCCCAGATGCCATGTCCTTGAAGGCAGCTAGAGGCCATGCTGCACCAGCCAAAGAAGACTTAATAGCCAAACCTGTATCAATAATGATTTCCATTTCCTCAGGCTTCTTAGCAGAACGAGACTCGATCAGATAAGAACGACCAGCCCAACCAATCCAGCCAGCGATGTAGAGGAACAGGATACCGGGAATTACAAACTCACCCAGGTGAGACAAATCACCGTCTACTACGATGTGAGGTAAGCCATCTTCACCACATAGCAAGGTGGAATTAGCATAAAAATCAAAACGAGCTTTAGCAGCGTCTGTTTTAGCCGCAGAGGCACGTTGTTGAAACGCTGCAGATTCGCCACAGGGGGTCAAACCAGCTACGTTATCTCCAGCTAGACTGGCAGAAGCAGGTGCTGCAAAGCCAAACCAGAGGCAAAGTACTAGAGCCAGAGCAAACAACCGTCGCATAGAATGCTTCCTTTGTGATTTACAAAAGACAAAAAATAAATTCAGAGATTCTCTTAACTTAGATGACCAAGCGTAACGTTGACTTAATCATGGAGACAATCATGATGCATGCCTAAACGATGGTCAAACCTATCGCTGCATTAGCTTTCGAGGGAATTGCCAAAACTGAACCCAAAAACGTAACCAACGTGAACTAAATTAAGGATCTACTTGACTCTCAGGGATCATACCTTTCTGCCAAACCCTGACAGAGGAATTTCTCACAAGACTTTACATGCTGACACATTTGACCCATGGCAACGATTTTAGCGATTGAAACAAGCTGCGATGAAACTGCGGCAGCCGTTGTTCGCGATCGTCAAGTGCTCAGCACCGTTGTAGCATCACAGATCGATCTCCATCGCCGTTATGGTGGTGTGGTGCCTGAGTTAGCCTCCCGTGAACATTTACTGACTATCGGTGACACTGTGAATGAGGCGCTTAAGCAGTCTCAATTGGACTGGCACGATATTGATGCTGTAGCCACTACCTGTGCGCCAGGCTTAGTGGGTGCTCTATTGGTGGGGATGAGTGTGGGAAAAACCCTCGCGATGGTGCATCAGAAACCGTTTTTAGGCACCCATCATTTAGAGGGACATATCTATGCAGCCTATCTCGATCAGCCAGACTTGCAGCCTCCTTTTCTATGTCTGCTGGTGTCTGGCGGCCATACCAGCTTAATTCGTGTCGATGGTTGTGGGCAGTACCAGGTTTTGGGCAAGACGCGAGATGATGCAGCCGGTGAAGCCTATGACAAGGTAGCTCGTCTGATGAATCTGGGCTATCCCGGTGGGCCTATTGTGGATCGATTGGCACAACAGGGCGATGCCAAGGCGTTTAAGCTACCCGAAGGTAATATTTCGCTGCCAGCAGGGGGCTACCATCCCTACGACGCCAGTTTTAGTGGTTTGAAAACAGCGGTACTAAGACTAATTGAGCGTCTTAAAGCCGATGGGATTGAACCTTTGCCAGTGCAAGATATCGCAGCTAGCTTTCAGCATGCTGTGGTGCAAGCTTTAACTAAGCGGGCCATGCGCTGTGCCCAAGATCAGAAGCTGCCAACCATTGTTTTGGGTGGTGGTGTCGCGGCCAACAGTAGTTTGCGTCAGGTACTTGCTAAGACTGCTGCAGAGCAAGGTATCCAGGTGTATGTCCCTGCTCTTAAATTTTGTACCGACAATGCAGCCATGGTGGCCTGTGCGGCGGTTGAGCATTTTGAGCAGGGTCATCGCTCTAGTCTGGATCTGGGCGTATATTCCCGTTTGCCTTTGGAAAAGGTGGAGTCTTTATATCAGAGCGTCTAGCTAGGCGTTAATAACCACTGCCGCACCTGGGTTTCTAAGGCAAGCGGCTGTTCTAGCATGGCAAAATGCCCACATTGTTTAAAGGTGACTACGGCCTGGTGCCCCTGGTGAAAAAACTGATGGAAACTAGCTAAATGATTGACGTAGCGAGGTTCCATGACAGTGTCTTGTTCGCCAGTAACAAAATAGACAGGCTGTGATAGTTTTGCCACAATTTGAGGCAGCCGATGAACTTCATTTTCGGTGGTAGAGGCTAGTAAAGATTGTGTAGCGGCTTCTGGATCTGCCCTGAGGAAATCTATCAGGCGCTGTTGTCCCCAACGGTAGCTGAGGGGCTGATTCACCATAATTTTGGCAAATACCCAGGGCAGTATGGGCAGGTGCTGTAACCATTGGGGACGCCATGTCAGCATTTGTTGTCCAGCCTGACGAAATTGTTCAAATGCATTGTGGATGTAGATGCCACCCCCTGCATTTACACAGATAACCCCTTTGACGCGTTCTGGGAATAAATGTGCTGCCCACAGAGCGATGCTTCCCCCCAGGGAATGCCCCATCAACCACACTTGATCGAGTTCGAGTTTGTCTAGCAGTGCGTTTAGATCATGGGCATAGGCTGTTAGACCATAGTCTGCTGTTGCTGAAGCCGGGCGACGATCTGATAAATGTTGGGTCGAATCTCCAAATCCACGTAAATCGTAGGCCAAACAAGCAATGTCTGGCGATAGCTGCTGCATTAGTGGTTGCCAGTAGGCACGACTAAGCAACCAGCCATGGATACATACCAAAACCGAGCGATGGGAAGAGGAATCTAAAAATAAATTAGGAGTGAAATCATAGACATGGGGCACTCCGAAGACAGGTGTCACCACCATGGTGAAAGTAGGATTCGCACAACGATATTCAAACGTGAACCAGTCCCAAAGAGTTTGGCTAGGTTGGAAAGGTCTAATTGCAACCAGAGCAAAAGATTTTAGATCTATAACTGCCGCGCATGGTTTAGGGCATATACGAGCGAGTTGTAGATTTTAATAAAGACCACATAGCAAACGCTCACGCATGCCCTCAGCGATCTTATGACCCAAATATTCTGGAATAAGGCTCTCATTTGGACCTAGCAGGTACAAAATTAATCGAGTCCGACCACGCCACACCAATAGATTAGCATTCACTACCAGTAGATCTTCTTGCCAAATGGCGTACATGACCTTGTAAAACAAACCGGGCTGGTTGTCCGCCTCAATCAGCAGGGCCGGTAAATGAAACACTGGATCAACGTAAAACTCAGTTTCAACTTTTTCTAGGCCAGCATTGAGGTTGAACTCGACACTCAGCATTTCTTCGACTTCATAGCGGCCAGCCAGCGCCTCTCGAATTGCCCGACAGGTATTGTCAGCGGTTTTGTCACTGAGGGCTTTACTGCCACGGGAAACCACCAGTTTGACAAACACCAACATGGGTGGATAGATCTGGCCATAGAGGCTCAGGCTATGGATAGTCAGGCCATAGGCAGTGAGGACGCCAAAAATATCACTCAGTAAAAAAGACTGATTGCGATAGGCAAAATGCAGGGCGCTGCGATTTCCCTCTGGTTTAATTTCAATGACCGCTTTTTTGGTCTTGTAAAGTTGGTAGGCAAGACGGAGATTTTGTAGCTGAATTTCGCTACTGACAAATTGTTCATAAAATTGCGGGAACGCTCGATTGAAGCGTTTCAGCAACTCTACTGTTGATGTCTTTAATCCGGCTGCCATAAAGATTCAGAAACTGCATTGGTTGTACCGGCTGGCATGTGTACTATATGGGCCAGATCGACAAATTCCCTGGTAGTCCAACTGTGAACTTAAAGCACATGGGGCAATTAAAGCAGGGGGCTTGGTCGCTAGGATGACACACTAGTTTTTGGGCAGCCGCAAAGTGGAGAGTTAGTATATATCAGTCTAGTTAGCTAAATAGGGTGGCCCGAGCTACTCATAGTCTATGGCTTCTGGGCATTTGCATACCTGACGCTTGCCATCGTGACTCATTTAACTAGCTTGCCCGCAAGTGGATTGATGGGGTTGCTTGATTCTAAACCAATGTTTTTGCCCTCCTAGGAAAGGATAGACCTATACTGCTAGAGTTAAGACAGAATTTATCTTTCCAACCGTTTTGTCTGCATGGGTTTCTGGAAAAGCTTATTTAGTCCAACCGAGGCTTCATCAGTGCCCACGCAAGCTGTTTCTGATGATTATGCGATAAACGCAACGGGATCTGAGCAGGCGGCTCGTATTGTTTTCAGTACAGATCGAAATGTTGATCTGTACGAACTTGAAGAACTTTGTGATGCTGTGGGCTGGTCACGTCGCCCCTTGCGTAAGGTAAAAAAGGCTATTCAACATAGCTTTTTAGTCGTTACGATGTGGGAGATTCAAGGAGCCCGTAAGCGGCTCATTGGGTTTTCTCGTGCCACCTCGGATCATGCCTTTAATGCCACTATTTGGGATGTGGTGGTCCATCCTAACTTTCAGGGAAGGGGCCTAGGCAAGGCGTTGATGAATCAGCTGATAAAAAAGCTGCGTAGTGAAGATATCAGCAATGTCACTCTATTTGCGGATCCTCAGGTGGTTGATTTTTATAAAAATTTAGGCTTCATGCCTGATCCAGAGGGAATTAAGGGGATGTTCTGGTACCCGGATTAAGGGGGGATGGCAGCGCTACTGCCGACATAACTGTTTAGCTTCGGCTATCCATTGTGAAACCTGAGCCGTATCTGGGCTAAGGTCTGAACGCTGCATCAATTTAACCTGTAGCCGTTTAAGTTGAGCATGGAGCTGAGCTACAGGTAAGAGGGCGAGCTGATGGGGTGAGCTGATGCCTGCATGGAGCAAGAGACCACAGTACTGACAGCCAACGCTGGGAATGCAGGCCAGTTGGGCTAAAGCTGTCCATTTATTAATGTGTTTGATGTGGGAGTTGAGGTGCTGGGCAAGCGTAAGGCGTGCAGTCTGGTTGCGCGTCACTTTCAGTAGGTCCAGCGTGGTCAAAATATTGAGGGCCTTTAACTGCTGTTGCTGAGGGTCAGGGATGCCTGGCAGCTGTTCGATAGACCAGTTTTTTAACTGCAGTGAATGTAATGTCATGGTGAGAGACTACTCCTCCATAGGGACAAAGGGAGGTGTAGTTATGCTATTTTATTGATCTATTCAGTCAGGGCTTTTGCTAAGCAATGACTGTATTTGCTCTAGGATATCTTGAGTAAGATGTTTAGAAACGGGATGTAGCGCAGCTTGGTAGCGCGCCTGCTTTGGGAGCAGGATGTCGCAGGTTCGAATCCTGTCATCCCGATTGTATCGGTTAACCACTTGTTGAAAGGTGCTGAGACCGAGTGGTCAATTTGGGAAATGGCTCTGCTGGTATCAGAGTATGTTGCCCTTGTTAGATGATAGGGACTGATAATTGATTAGTTGGAGCCCATCAGGAGGTGAAGTATGAAAGCAACGTTTGGCCGGTTCGTATGTGGCCTATTGGGCGGTGGACTAATAGCTACTGCCCTGCATACCCCTCGGGCCATGGCGCTACCAGAAGGCGAGCTGCTGGATAAATTTGCAGATGTTCCGGTATTTGTTTTGATTGATCGCTCCGGTGGCTATGTCACACCGGTTTCTGATCCACCAAATGATGGTTTGGGTAATGTAGCTTTGCTCAGGGTGTTTTTTAGCGAAGCTGATGTGATCTCGTTTGTTGAGCAGGTACGTGAAGAGAACCCGAGATTTAACCAGGGTGGGTCAGTAGGGATAATTGATTTGGCTACGGTTCATCGTTTAGCCAGAGAGGAACGTGAGGTGCCTCTGAGACTTATATTTATTCCTCAGAAAGATGACTTCGCAGCAGCTCGTGCCTTGGATAGTGAGTTTGGCGGTAATGTATCGTCGTCCTTGGTGCCCTTGTTTGCGTTGCAGGATTCCTCAGGGGGATATTTGCCTCTTTCTGTGACTACTTCTGAAGCGGAGGAGACGATTTTTTCCTTGTTCTTCTCAAAAGATGATGCGGATAATGTACTTGCTGCCGTGCAGCAGTCTAATCCTGCCCTGACAGATGTGGCGGTTGGAGTGGTTTCGTTGGCTGATATTTCGGAGAGATTTCTGGAGAGTGACAATGAGTCCTTCCAAATGATTCAGTTTTTGCCGGATTCAGAAGTTGTGAATCATATTCAGGGCTTGGATCTGGAATAGTGGTTCGTTAAGTTTAGAAATTTGGTTTAGGTGGTCAAGGGGTAAAGAGTCATAACTCTTTATCCCTTGTTAGTTATTAAATCCTCAGGCTTGCTGGTGGCCATCAGCAGGTCATAAATTTGGTGGGCCATGGAAAGTTTGGTCCCAGAGTAAAGTGTGATTTGACGCCCTTGGGCGTCTAGAAAGAGTCCTTGGTTGAGATCGCAGCCAAACCCACTTGACCGCTGATCCACCGGATTAGCCACGATGGCATCTAGACCTTTACGCTTAAGCTTCTCCAGGGCAGGAGCCACAATATCACCAGTCTGAGCCGCAAACCCCACCAGGGTTTGATCGGCTCTTTTGCTGGTTGATAATTTTGCGACGATATCGCTGACTGGCTCTAAGGGCAGCGGGTTGGGCAAATCTGCTTTGGCCAGTTTGCCAGTCACCTGTAGCTGTGGCCGCAAGTCGGCTACGGCAGCGGCCATGATGATCCAGTCGGCTGTTTCCTGTTGCGCCATCAGGGCGGCTTCCATATCGGCGGCGCTAACTACAGCGTTGGTTTGCACCATATCGGGAAGGGTCTGACGTAGATGGTTTTCCATAGGGCCATGGACCAGGGTTACTTGAGCACCTCGATGGATAGCGGCATTGGCCAGGGCGATGCCCATACGTCCGGTAGAAGGGTTGCCGATGTAGCGCACGGCGTCGATATATTCTTGAGTGCTGCCAGTACTGATGAGAATACGCTTGCCCTGAAGGTCGCGGCGGCCTTGGGTATGTTGGAGGGACTCCAGGGCAGCAAGGATGGTGTGGGGTTCGGCCATGCGTCCGGTGCCGATGCGATCGCACGCCAACCGCCCAGCCGCAGGCCCTACGTGGTGATAGCGATCGTCTACCAAAACCTGTATCCAATTACGCTGGACAGATTGCTGCTGCCACATATCCGTATTCATAGCTGGTGCCAGCAGCACTGGACAGGTGGATGCCAGCACCGTGTTCGTCAGCAAATTATCCGCTAGACCATGGGCTAATTTGCCCAATGTATTAGCCGTCAGCGGAGCAATCAGAAAATAATCAGCCCATTCTGCCAGCTCAATATGTAGCGGTCGAGCTTGCCCAGCGGACCAAAAAAGACTGTCGGTATACGCACTATGGCGAGCGAGTGTAGCAAAGGTCAACGCAGAAACAAATGCCTCAGCCGGTTCTGTCAAAATAACCCGTACATCTACTCCAGCCTTTGCCAGGGAAGAAACTACCTCACAAACCTTATAGGCTGCAATACCGCCACTAATACCAACAAGAATTTTAGTGATTGGCAATGCCTCTGCCATTAAGCTTCGTCAAAGGCTTCCATATCTAATAAATGTAAATAAGACTCCACTAACTCTGGGCGTTGAAAGGCGATAGACCGCAGTCGGTGCCAATCGCGTAACCCTTCAAAAGCGGTGGTGTACTCATCTTGCTCTAAACGTTGTGCCAGCTGATCAACATCTTCTGGCGTGACATCGGCAATAGGCTTATCAGAAACTTTGCTTGTACTTGAAACCATAATGCTGGCTCCTGTGGGCTGGGCGTTGTTTCCAGTGTATTCGGTGTCGTTAGCACTGTCCCGGAGTGCGTCTGAATTGTTACACCTAGTTTTTACAAAGTTTTTCGCAAAAATTCTTGGCAATTTCAAGCACCTGCAGGCTAATTTCATGCCCCATCATCAACTCGTAATAGTCAACATCAACTGACAAATTGGCCAGCGCAGTTTTGTTTTGGTGGGCTTGATTTACGGGTACCACCGGATCTTGACTGCCATGGA
>JBCCJR010000235.1:0-8141 GCA_039045805.1 Cyanobacteria bacterium P01_C01_bin.118 | reverse complement strand
CCCGTAGAGCAGAACAGTTTGAACACCTGATTGGTGTCATGAGCCTAGTGTTAGTGTTGCTGTTTAGTATGGTTTTGGTGTAATGACTGTCGCAGATTTATTCTTACGGCTGACCATCTGGCTGTTGCTCACCTCTGACCTGACTTTGCCTAATATTGCTATTGGCACCTGTGTTGCGATATTAATTCCCTCCCGTTATACAGTTCCGACTTCCTGGAGACGATGGATAAGGGAATGGCTGCGGGTATCGTGGGAGATTATTTTAGCTATTCCCAAGGCTTATTACGAGGCCTTTGAGATTATGCTGCGGCCCCACAATGAAGAGGTAGTCACCCGAGAACGGGTACGCCCATTTCGTACCCCTGGCCTCATCTTTCTAGATATCTTTTTAATTACATTTACACCCAAAACTATTGTGCTCAAATGTCGTGAAGATGGTTGGTATGAGGTCCATGAAGTGGAGCGGAGAAAGCGTCCATGAATAGTATTTTGTTGGCTATGATTTCCGCGTTGCTAATTCCCATTTATGAAGCCTGGCAAGATGATGATGTATGGCAAAAGATGCTGGCGTTTGCCAGTATTGCCACTAAGACATCCATTATGATTCTGGTGCTATCTGTCCTCCGTGATGACTGGATGATTGGCGTGGTAGGGGTGCTGATTTTGAGTGTCGGCAATGCATCACTGATGTTGTTGGCCCATGTTCTCAGACGGGTGAATGAACTATGATGAGCGTTTTTCTGAATGGCATCAGCTATGGATGCATTGTAATTGGTCTGATTTTTTGGTTTTGGGGCACATTGCCTCTCCTAGGGCATCGTTCTGTTCTTTTTAAGCTTCATAGCCTCTCTGTTTCGGATACGCTGGGCTCTATGAGCATTATTGTTGGTCTGTTGCTCAAGATTCCGCGTGAGTGGCCCCTACTGCTGTTGGCCCTGATTTCCTTAGCTATTTGGAATACCGTATTGGGCTATGTCTTAGCCTACTGTTCAAACGGGGGGAGCCATGACTGAAGATATTTATACCGTTGCAATTCTTGTTCTTTTGCCTGTAACCGCCGGGATGTTGGTATCTCAGGCCAATCCTTATAATGCCTTAATTATCCGTGGCATCTTAGGCGCTGTAGCTGCTTTGGTATACGCCCTGTTTGGGGCGGCGGATGTGGCTCTGACTGAAGCGTTGGTGGGCACTATGCTGTCGATTACGCTATATGCGGTGGCCGTGCGCTCATCCATGAGTATGCGTCTGGGGGTGTTGGAAACCGAGAGCCGTGACTTTTCCGGATACGAGACGTTGATTACCACTTTGCGTAGTCAGCTAAAAATACAACATCTCCGTCTAGAGCTAGTACCCTTTGCACAGAGAGACAACCTACAATCAGCTTTAGTCAACCGAGAGATTCATGGAGCGCTGATGGCATCAGGCGAGTCTAGTGATAACGGGTCTGCGCCCCGTTGTTTACACATTCGCGTTCAGCGGCTATATGAGATTTTGCGGGCTAACTTATCCCAAGAATTGGTGAACTTGAGTTTTGCTGACGTGACAACCATCAATAGATTCGGGAGAAAATGATATGGTATGGGTTTATGTAGCGGCTGGTGTTGCTCTATATATCAAGATGCTGGTATTTCCTAATCCAGCTGCTGATGTCATGGAGCTATCCGTGGTGGAAGCCGTGGTGCAGGACAGTGGTGTCTCCAATGCAGTTTCAGGCATTATTTTTAGAAACAGACTGTATGACACTATCTTTGAAGTAGTGGTTTTTACTCTGGCCATTATGGGGTCGCGCTTTCTGTTAGCTAATGAGCAACCGTCCTGTACAGTTTTGCAATTTACTGATCATCCGTCAGTGGTACTGGCCCGTTTGGGGGCAACGATTTCAGCCTTAGTTGGGATCGAGTTAGCGATTCGTGGTCATCTCAGTCCAGGGGGGGGCTTTGCAGCGGGTGTGGCAGGGGGCACGGCTATTGGTCTGGTGGCAATCACATCTTCCCAGAAGATGATGGAAGGGATCTATAAGCGCTGGGGGGCCGCTATGTGGGAGAAGATAGCGGTGCTAGTGTTCATCATCTTAGCGGTGCTCTCCTTAGTGGGTTTAGAACTTCCCCAGGGTCAGGTGGGGACTCTCGTGAGCGGTGGTTGGATTCCGTTGCTTAATGTTCTAGTGGCTATCAAAGTTGCCTTGGGGTCTTGGGCTGCAATTTTGACCTTTATTCGGTATCGCGGGTTGTTGTAGCCACCTGTTGAGTGACTTTGACGGATTGGTTTTATCAGTTGTTGTGTAAATGCTTCTACAACAAAACAATACCTGCCAAGCTATTGCTTAGCAGGTATTGTTAGAGCTTAAAAAATACAGTCGAGGTTGACTAACGGAGCATTTTAACAACAGCTATAAAACTTTTTAGCTTTGTAAACCCTGACTAGAAAACGCGTCATAACCATAGGAAGGAACGCGCTCATTAAAGTCAGTCTCACGGCCAGTTACAGTTTTAGCCAGGTTGTCAAAAGAGTCAGAGTTCCAGTTGCGCTCGTGGATAGGCTTGGACTGTTCGCCAAGGAAGTATGCCTGAGAGCCAATCAGAGCGGCTGCGACCCAACCTACGATTACAATTGCCAATACGATAGCCATGTCTAATTTCCTCTTTTAGTATCTGACGGCTGCCTTTGCGTGAGAGACAATCCTCAAATAGAGCAAACGTCAGTCCGTGGATAAGTGTGGTGTTGTCTTATGGACCAAATGTAACGAATATTGTTAAGAAGTGTCAACCTGGATTGACTAAAGCATGGGTGTGGTGAGCCGTACTTTGTTTTTTTGGATAGAGTCTAGCTGTTTCATTGCTGAGTTGTAAGTTGTGTAGAGCTTTGCTGTGCTCAGTTGACTGAGTATGTTGGGTGATGTGATCTCTGATAGGATCCAGTCCTATAGCCCCATCTCTATCCGGCAATCTGCTGTTTGATTAGTTCAAACAGGGCTCGCATTCCCATGGCTTCGCCTCCTTCTGGACGTCCTGGCAGACTGCGTAGGTTATAGGCCATAAAATCTACATGG
Source organism: Cyanobacteria bacterium P01_C01_bin.118 (assembly GCA_039045805.1). Taxonomy (GTDB): domain Bacteria; phylum Cyanobacteriota; class Cyanobacteriia; order Phormidesmidales; family Phormidesmidaceae; genus Leptothoe. The sequence continues at coordinate 5,092 of JBCCJR010000235.1, read as the reverse complement.
ACCCAGGGGATATTATCTTGGACAAATTCTTGTAGAAATAGAGCTGCCGTAATCGAGCCGCCGTAAGAGCCGCTGGCGATATTGTTCATGTCAGCTATCGGGCTGTCTAGCATAGACCGATAGGCATCGTGCAGGGGCAGATTCCAGAGCGGGTCGTCGATGGTCTTGCCTGCACTGAGAAGCTTGGCAATCGTCTGTTCATCGTTACAGAAAAAAGCAGGTAGCTCTGTTCCTAGGGCAACTCTGGCTGCTCCTGTGAGGGTGGCGCAATCAATGATCAGCCCAGCATCTTCACTGCTTGCTTCCCAAAGGGCGTCGGCAAGTACCAGACGACCTTCGGCATCGGTGTTACCGACTTCTATGGTGGTGCCTTTACGGGAGGTCAAAATATCTAAAGGTCTTAGGGCATTGCCAGCGATGCTGTTTTCGACAGCAGCGACCAAGACACGCAAACTGACAGGCAAGCCAATTTCCATGATCATTTGAGCTAGCCCCAACACTTGTGCAGCTCCCCCCATGTCTTTTTTCATCAGCCGCATGCCGGTGGCTGATTTAATATCCAGACCACCACTATCAAAACAAACGCCCTTACCGACAAGGGTTACTTTGGGAGCATCAGGATTGCCCCAATGCAGGTCGATTAGCCGGGGAACACGGGTACTGGCTTTGCCAACGGCGTAAATCATTGGATAGTTCTCAATGACTAAATCGCCACCAGCGATGACTTCTATTTTTGCTTCGTAGCGGTCTGCCAGGCTGCGGGCTGTTTCTTCTAGCTGATCTGGTCCCATATTGTTAGATGGGGTGGTGACGAGATCTCTGACTAGATACGTGGCTTCTGTAGCCGCTTTAACATAGGTTATGTCTGCGTTTTTGGGAGGGTTGAGGGTGGCGGGTAATCCTGATTTTGTAAGTTTGTAACGGTCAAAGCTGTAGCTGCCTAGCTGCCAGCCTAGGTAGAGTTTAGTGGCGTCTTGGTCAGAAAGGGGGCTGTTGAGGATGTAGTTACCCGGCGGTAAAGTTTTGGGCAAGCCTCCCAGGGTCCAAGTGTCGAGAGTGTCAGGCCGTCCAACCAATACTTTGGCTAGTTTACCGACGGCATCGGGCACCAGGCAATGGCTGCCAGCTTGAGCTGTAAAACCAGAGGTTTGGCACCATGCAACGCTGTCAGGATGAGCAGTCTGGAGCTGTTCTGCATTTACCAGATAAATTGCGATCGCATCTGCCAAGGGAAAACCTCCACACCTTCAAAAACACTTGTTCAAACGAGTTTAGTTTGCCTCATGGTCATCAGCAACTGTGTACTAGCTGAGCATTATCCCCAGATTTACACCTGAAAATCATGTAGCTTTACGGACGCTCAAACAAATTTCGTTGTTCTTCGATGAATGGCCGCATAAAACATCCATCGAGATGATCATCGACTAAGCCCATGGCCTGCATAAAGGCATAGGCCGTTGTAGGACCGACAAATGACCAACCCCGCTTCTTTAAATCCTTACTCAACGCTGTAGACTCTGCCGTTTTACTCAGCTGAGACAGAGTGGCGTAGTCGCAAAGATGTGGACGGTCCGTGGGCTCATATTGCCAAAAATAGGCTGCAAGCGAGCCCCACTCATCCACCAGATCACAGGCCCGTTGAGCATTATTAATGGTGGATTCAATTTTCCGACGATGGCGGACAATGCCTTTATCCTGAAGTAATCTTTCAACGTCGGTGGTTGTGTAACGAGCTACTTGCTCAAATCTAAACTGATCAAACGCTGATCGAAAATTATTGCGCTTGCGCAGAATGGTTAGCCAGCTAAGTCCTGACTGAAACCCTTCCAGGCAGATTTTTTCAAATAGCGTTTGATCGTTTTTAACAGGACGGCCCCATTCATGGTCGTGATAGGCCAAGTATTCAGCATCTTCACCAGGCCACCAGCAGCGTACCCGGCGATCAGAGCCGATAATTAGGCCGTCCTTCATAGGATCTTTCTAAGGTTTGACGATATATTCGCCTTCAATGGGGTCAATTCTCCCCTGAGCCACTAACGTTTGATAGATCATGGCCGCAACTTCGGCGCGGGTAGCTGGGCGATTAGGATTGAGCGTATTAAGCTCTGGATGATTTACCACCAGATTATTCTGAGTGGCAGCAGCAATTTTGGGAATTGCCCAATTTTGGATATCAGCGGCGTCGCCGTAGCGCGTGACCACTTCAGCGGCATCTCCCTGAACGGTGGCGTTAGTTCCGGTAACCATAGCAGTCAGGGCCTGGGTCCGAGGTACAGGTAACTCTGGCTTAAAGGTACCATCTGGAAAGCCATTCATATAGCCTCCCTTAACGGCTTCATTAATAAAATCCAGGGCCCAAAAATCAGCCGCTACATCAGAAAACGTAATCGCTGCTTCATCCTCAGATAGGGGAAATGCCTTGGTAATAGCTCTGGCTAGCTGGGCACGACTGATAGGCTCATCGGGTTTAAAGGTGCCGTCTTGGGTGACGCCGTCCACAATGATTCCGTCAAATACATCGCGTTCGCTAAGAGCATCAATGTAGGGCTTAGCCCAATAATCATTAGGGACATCAGCAAATTTGAGTGCTTCCTGGGTGACCTCTAATGGAGGGGCCACAGGTTCCGCTGGGGGGGCTACTGCTGCCGGTGCTGCTGGCTCAGTTTCCGCTTGCAGCGGCGGCGGCGCTACCGGAGTAGTTGCACTGGCTGCTGGAATTGTGTCCTCGCGAACAGTTGCCTGACTCCTGGGCGGCACTATCTGGGCAGCGGCGTCTTCTGCAGAGCTACCTAAGTCTCCCAAAATGCTGCCAGCACCCGCTGCACCAATGGCTTCTGTTGCACCAAAACCAATGTCGTCGGGGGTACCAATCTGAATATCGGCGTCGGGACTGTCAGCACCGTCTAGCAGATTGCCATTGTCCACTTCCCCTAGCGGGAGTGTTCCGTCCCCATCAAGAACTAAAGTATTGCCGAATAAATTAACGCCTGACCGAGTTAACCCCCAAAATAAGACGCTGCCCAACGTTAAAAATGCTACGAACAGTGCAATGAGTTCATCGTAGTCAATGACATGACGACGGCTGTTATTAGCATCTGGATCGGACGGAACTTGTGACACAGTAGACTCCCAAAACCTAATGGAGGATAAAAAGAAAAATATTCCTCATATAAAGATAAGCCAGAAAAGAATCCAATTAAGCGTTAATACTTACATTTCTAAATTATTCTTTCTATTAGGGTTTATGTAAGTGTTTATTTCCTTCGGTGGTATTAATTGTGATCCACCGTTCTTTTGATTGATGATTTCGTTATTTAACAAGCATTCTAAAAAGCCTCGCATTAGCGTACTGTTAATGCGAGCTGTCAGACAACTTGGGCTGGTTGCTTTGCCAGCACTAGGATTAGGCGGTTGCGTATCGATGACAGAGATTTCTGCTTTGCAGCCTGTATCGGGTCTGGTGAGTCAAATTATGGCCAGGGCCATTGCCGTAGATGCCCTTATCTACAGGGTGCAGCAACGTCTGGATACGATTCATCCTCTAGAGAAAGAGGCCGTTTCTACGGGGGGCTTGGGGCCGATTAGGCTGGGGATGACGATTCAAGCAGCGGCCAATGCAGCACAAGTTAGCTTTGTTGTATCTCCGCTAACTCAGTCTCCGGTGTGTCAGTACTATCTGCCAGAAAACTTCGATGCTGAAAAAGGTCGGCGGACAGCTCCGATTGACGGTATTGGACTGATGGTGGTTAACGATCAGATCATTCGTATTGATATCTGGCCGGGTAGTCCTATAAAAACTGTGAGTGGTTTGGGGTTGGGGGCAACCATTGAAGATGTTGAGGCTGCCTACGATGAGCAAATTGAGCTGACTCCCCATCCTTACACTGATGGTAAGTACTTAACTCTGACGCCTGAGGCTTCTGGCAGTAACTTATTTAGCCTGGTATTTGAGACTGATAAAGACGGCAAGGTCACTCAGTTTCGAACTGGACAGCTACCGGCTGTAACCTGGCCTGAGGGCTGTTCTTAAGCTGTCTTTGGTCTAATCTTGATACACTCAGGGGATGTCTCTCACGCCCCCTGCTCTATGGTGAACCGGTTGGCCCAAAGCCAAAGCTTGTACCTGCGCAAACACGCTCACAATCCTATTGATTGGTGGCCTTGGTGTGCTGAAGCGTTGACTACGGCGCATTGTGAGGATAAGCCGATTTTTTTGTCGGTGGGTTACTCTAGCTGTCACTGGTGCACGGTGATGGAGGGTGAGGCATTTTCGGATGATGAGATCGCAACCTACCTCAACGCTAATTTTTTGCCCATCAAGGTGGATCGCGAAGAACGTCCCGACCTGGACAGCATCTATATGCAGACTCTGCAAATGCTGGTGGGTCAAGGAGGGTGGCCTCTTAACATTTTTCTATCCCCTGAGGACTTAGTCCCTTTCTATGGCGGTACCTATTTTCCGGTGGAGTCCCGCTATGGTCGTCCTGGTTTCCTCAAGCTGCTGGAGATCCTGCGTAATCTCTATGACACCGACAAAACCAAAGTGGGTGCTGTTAAATCCCAGATTTTAGAAACGCTACAGCAGTCGGTCCTATTGCCCGCAGACGATAATCTCAGTACTGACCTGCTGGTGCGAGGTTTAACGGCTAGTTTTAAGCTTTTGATTCCGTCTGGCAAAGGTACGAGCTTTCCGATGATTCCTTATGCACTGAGCGCGCTGCGTTCTGTGCGATTAGTGGAGCCAACAGATACTTTAAATCCTGATGAATTGTGTCTCCGTCGCGGCCTAGATCTGGCATTAGGCGGGATTTATGACCATGTGGCTGGAGGGTTTCATCGCTACACCGTAGATTCCACTTGGACCGTTCCCCACTTTGAAAAAATGCTCTATGACAATGGTCTGATCATGGAGTATCTAGCCGACCTGTGGAGTCAAGGCCATCAGGATCTTGCCTTTGAGCGAGCGATTGAGGGGACGATGCAATGGTTAAAGCGAGAGATGTGGGCGGGGTATTTCTACGCGGCTCAAGATGCAGACAGCTTTGTAACGTCTGCCGATGCTGAACCAGAAGAGGGTGCATTTTATGTGTGG
>JBCCJR010000234.1:0-8141 GCA_039045805.1 Cyanobacteria bacterium P01_C01_bin.118 | reverse complement strand
GGTTCAATGATAGGAGCAGATAAAGTCTGGGTAAGCCCTTGTCCAATGTTTGGAGAGCCTTGGGACTTAGTGATTAGACCGTTCAACAAACTCTTGTCGTAACTGACGTGCCGATTTTCCCAGCATAAAACTGGCAAACCCCAATGGGATGGGCAATAGCAAAAACATTACCCTTGCCTGCTGTCCCTCCTTACGAATCTCTTCTTTAGTCCCCATGAGCACTTGTAGCCGGTTACCTAAGGGATCAACCAACCGATTCCCGTCAGTCGTTGTCTCCAAGCTTGCAACTACGACCACCGACTGTCCATAGGGCAATGTCTCCCGTTCAAAGTCCTTAAACACAGTATCCACATCGCCCCACTTTTCTAAAGGCAATGGATAGACTTCATCAGCATATTCAATTGCAACAGGACGGCTAGTTCTAGAAGACTCCCCCTCTCGAAGTGTTTTAGGAGAGAACCCAAAAGAATCATCTTCCATAGGCAAAACAGCTAGGTCAAACGCCAGGGGAATACGCTGTTCTCCATCTGACAAAAAGACGTTTTCTGCAGCCTCTTCCCATTCAAATAGTGTTTCTCGCCGCACGGGTGTCTCAGAGTCTGTGCTGTCCGAATCTGCTCTAGCCAAAAGCTTCACCCTGCCGCGAATCATCTTCTGAGCGTCATCATCTGGCATGATCAGGGGGGTATCTGTGACCAAATAGCCTTCTAGCTGGAGTAGGGCGATGCGATCTCGACCATCATAGACAACTGCCTCCTCAACTGACATCGACTTGATCTCATCGAGTTCCCGTGAGGTTTGTAAAGTCAGTCCTGATAGGCCACCAATGGCCATTAGTGCAGCTATTCCCCCTAACGCAACGGTACCAAAGGTACGCAGCTGATATTGCTCATATTCGCGGCGCGTTACATTTCGGGGAATATCCCGAAACCATTGATAGCGAATTCGTTTTTGACCCATGGGCATTACACGGGAGTACATCAAAGCTCAACTTTGATATTCACAATGCCTGGTCTTGCAGCAACTTAGCTTTGCAATAACCTAAACAAAGCCTAAATATCCAAGTCAGCCATATTGAGCTTAGGACCATAGGTTTCAATAAACTCACGGCGAGGAGCAACCCGATCACCCATCAATACCGTAAAGATTCGTTCTGCTTCGGCAGCATCTTCAATTTCCACCTTTTTCAAGGTGCGGCTCTCAGGATTCATGGTGGTGTCCCACAGCTGTTGAGGCATCATTTCACCCAAACCCTTAAATCGCTGTATATTGTATTTTGCATTCTCAGGGAGCTGATCAATCCCATTCTGCAGCTCCTGATCGCTATAGCAGTAAGTGTGTCTGCGCCCCCGCTCCAGCTTATACAATGGCGGACAGGCTATATATACAAATCCCTGATCGATCAAAGCACGCTGATAGCGATAGAAGAATGTCAGCAGCAGGGTACGAATATGAGCACCATCCACATCTGCGTCGGTCATTAGGCAAATACGGTGGTAGCGTAGCTGCGATGAGTCAAATTCTTCGCCCTTGATGCCCAGCCCCAACGCCGTAATCAGCGACTGGACCTCATTGTTTTTATAAATCTTTGCGTCGTCGGTTTTCTCAATATTGAGAATCTTACCTCGCAGTGGCAAAATCGCCTGGAATCGACGGTCTCGGCCCTGCTTAGCACTACCTCCTGCAGAGTCCCCCTCAACAATGAAGATTTCAGATTCGGCGGGATCGCGAGAACTACAGTCTGCTAGTTTACCGGGCAGTGTGGAGGACTCTAGGACTGACTTACGTCTGACTAAATCACGGGCACGACGGGCTGCCTCTGCCGCATTAAATGACTGGATTGCCTTTTCTAGAATTGCATCCACTACATTGGGATTGAAGTCTAGATATTCGCTCAGGGTTTCCCCAATGAGGGAATCCACGATGCCTCGTACCTCGGTATTACCCAACTTGGTTTTGGTCTGGCCCTCAAATTCAGGCTCGGGCACTTTAACCGAAATAACCGCTGTTAACCCTTCACGAATGTTTTCCCCGGCCAGGTTAGACTCATTGTCTTTACGCTTATTGCGTTTACGGGCAAAGTTGTTCATGGTGCGGGTAAGCACCGCTTTTAGGCCTTCCAGATGGGTACCACCGTCTACTGTGCGAATATTGTTGGCAAAGCCCATCAGGTTGTCCGAGTAAGCATCAACGGACCATTGCAGCGCGGCTTCCACCTGAACGCCATTTTTTTCGCCAGTCACATAGATAATGTCAGGGTGGATCGGCTGCTTTTCTTTATTAATATATTCGACGTACTCACGAATACCGCCTTCGTAGAAATAGCGGTTGGCCTTAGGTTCATCGGACTTAAGTAACTCCAGACGATGGTCGGTAAAGGTAATATCTACGCCAGCATTAAGGTATGCCAGCTCCCTTAAACGACCGGCCAAGGTGCTGTAATCAAACTCAACGGTCTCAGTAAAGATCGTATTATCGGGCTTAAAGCTAACGGAGGTTCCCGTCCGGCTGCCAGCGCCACTTTTAATAGCTAGTTCACCTTGGGCTTCGCCTCGCGCATAGCGTTGGATATGTTCTTTTTTATTACGCCAGACCGTTACTTCGACCCACTCCGATAGAGCGTTAACCACTGACACCCCCACACCGTGGAGACCGCCAGACACTTTGTAACCACCGCCGCCAAACTTACCCCCAGCGTGGAGAACTGTCATTACAGTTTCAAGAGCAGACTTACCGGTACGGGAGTGGACGTCGGTAGGAATCCCCCGGCCATCATCGATAACGGTCACCGAGCCATCGGCATTTAAGTCGATGGTGATAGTTGTACAATGGCCAGCCAGAGCTTCGTCAACGGAGTTGTCGACAACCTCGTAAACTAAGTGATGCAAACCACGCGGCCCAGTACTACCAATGTACATACCCGGTCGCTTGCGCACAGGCTCCAGGCCTTCAAGCACCTGAATCTGATCAGCACCATAGTCGGTTGTCATGCGTTCCTATCTCCTAAGACGGTCGTAAAGCCGCAGTAGCGTTGGAAATGAAATTGTGCCCCCGGATTCTAGCACAAAGGGGTTAAAAGCGATTCTGAATGGATTCTAGAAGGTGTATTTATTAGGGATGGATCAAAAAAATTTACACACGGAATAACCGGGATTTTTTCATTGACTGAAATCAAACTTAATTTTAGTTCTTATGTACCATTTCTAATTATAGTCGTTGGACCGACGGCATCGGGGAAGTCGGGGTTGGCGGTGCAGTTAGCCCAGCGATTGTCTGGAATAATTTTGGGGGCGGATTCGCGGCAGGTTTACCGTGAGTTTGATATTGGCACGGCTAAGCCGTCGTTGATAGAACGGCAACAGGTACATCACCACTTGATTGATATTTGCGACCCTACTGAAACCTTGACGGTGGCTGATTATCAGATGGAGGCTCAGGGGCTTATCCATCAGATTCATCATCAACGAGAACATGTTCCTTTATTAGTAGGCGGGACTGGATTGTATGTAAATGCGATCGCAAAAGGTTTAATTATTCCCCGCGTTGCCCCCCAAGCAAACCTGCGCCATCAGCTTACTAATTTAGGACAACCGCAGTGCTATGCCTTCTTAAAACAGGTAGATCCTGAGGCTAGCCAACGAATTCACCCCAATGATGCCGTCCGCACCCTGCGAGCCCTGGAGGTCTACTATGCCACAGGAAAACCTATTTCGGTACAGCAGGGAGAAAATCCACCGGATTATCCGCTTATATATGTGGGTTTAGATTGTGGCGAAGACCTGCGATTGCGGATTGCTCGGCGTACCCATGCCATGGTGGAGGCGGGATTGGTGGAAGAAGTGGAACGGCTAATCGCTCGTTATGGAGAGGATTTGCCGTTGTTGGATACGTTGGGCTATGGGGAGATTAAGCAATATTTAAGGGGGGATATTTCGTTACCAGAGGCGATCACATTAACGATTCGGCATACACAACAATTTGCTAAGCGGCAACGGACTTGGTTTAGAAAGGTTAAGGAAATTAAGTGGTTTGATTCTAATGATGGGGATTTGACTGATCGAGTTTGGGATTACCTATCTACTCAGTGGGCTGCATTGATCACGAAGCCGGTTGCGTGGGGTCCCTCCGAGTTCCCCACTCCCCCTGGGCAGGGCGGGACGCCGCCCTACAACCCTCGTACCGGAGAGCTTTGGTGAATAGCATATTGGGCTGATCTGGCGATCGGATAACCCTTTTTAGAATTTTGCGTTTCGCGAAACGCAAAATTCTAAAAAGGGTTATCCCCAGATCGATACATTACTTTTTCAATCCGAACAGAAGTATCCTTGAGCAAACTTGTGGTTTCTTCGCATAAGCAAGTGCTGCAAGAAACTCGAAACCTAATCCCTTTTACGGTGTGGAGCGGATGCGGAACAGCGTAATTCACCTCGCCGAATGCCAGTGCAACCACTTTCAGCCGTTAGCCGACATTAAACGTGCGAGGGGCCTGGGGACGTTGAGGTCCCCAGATCAGGAGGGGTTCGGGGAGGAAAGCCCTGAGCGTCCCCTTTAACACTCAACCAACCGTCAAAAACAGCATTTCGACCAATGTCCAACGTCATTCTAGGACTGGCACAAGGCGAGACTCTATGGCCTCAACCCATGACTCTTCCCAATCACCCAATGCCGCCGAAAATACCTCGACAAGCTCGACTCCTCTAAAGTCAAACAAATCGGCCTCCCATGGGGACAGGTCCTCGGACTCTTCGTCCGCTGCCAATCATCCAACAACGTCTGCATCATCTCCAACGTCAATGGTGTTCCATTTCGAATCGCCGTCCGACAAGCCGTCGCCACCATGGCCGCATCCACATCTCCCCCCAGGCTTAGCTCCAACAATGCATCTGCACAATCATCTCGCTCCGCTAACGAAGCTGGCACCGTCCTTACAGCCCAAAGATTCTCTCCAAATAAATCCACATCTAGCCCCAGCCGCCGTAACTGCTCCACCTGACAGCTACTAAGCTGGCTCAAAATAATCGCCGGTTCCATCACCACTGTTTGCCAGGAATCTTTAATCTGTTCATACAACACTCGCTCATGGGCAATATGCTGCTCCACTAAACACACCCCACCGCTGTGCTCTGCCACGATATAGGTATCTTGCACCTGAGCCACCGCCTTTAACTGTGTGGGTAGATCTTGTTGATTGGGGGCATAGGTGGCAGAGGCTTCAGCAGTTTTGAAAAGTTGTTTTGTCCGCTGTTGGCTTTCCGCCAAATTGGAAAGACGCAGTGCTTTTTCAACGGCAACGGTGATACGATCGCACCATTCCTCAGTATCCTGCAAATAAATCTCAGACTTGGCCGGGTTGCGATTCCAATCTATCTGTTCAGCCGGCACCTGCAAATGTAAAAAACAAACCGGGTAGCGATCGCGCGGCAATGTTCGTCGAAAATTGTAAATCAACGACTGCACTAAAACCGGCGCTGTTACAGTGCGTCCATTAATGGCCACCCGCACCCAGTCTGGTCGCCGCCGATGACAACGATCCGGCAGTCCCACCAACAGGTCCAAATTTCCTTGGGTACAGTCCAAATCCTCCGCCGTTAGATTGACCTGCTCTAAATCATGGACAACAACATCTCTCAAAATCTGGGGTAATATTGTTTTTGCCGTTGACCCAGGCCACAGAGTAAACCAGTCACGGTCGCCATGGGCCACCTGCCAGGTCACCTGGGGATGACACAGAGCCAGCTGCTGTACTGTTTGTTGAACCTGCCGCAGCTGCTGAGCCACCGAAGGTAATACTTGACGCCGGTTAGGCAGTCGGGCAAAGAGATTCTCAGCGGTGACTACGGTACCCGGCGCGATCGCAACCTCCTCTATCTCCTCCACAGTCCCTTCGGGACCATAGCTCACTCGCCAACCCACATCCCCTGCCACCCGGCTACGCACTTCTAGCTCAGACAGCTGCGCCAGACTGTGGAGCGCCTCTCCCCGAAACCCTAAACTCTGAATTTGGCTCAGATCATCACAGGTACGAATTTTACTGGTACTGTGGGCCGTTGCCGCCTGCTCTAGATCCACACGACCCATGCCAGCACCATTGTCCGTCACCCGCGCTCGCCACATCTGTGGCCACAGATGAATCGAAATCCTGGTCGCTTTCGCATCTAAGGCATTTTCCGCCAGCTCCCGCACAACCGCCGCTAGAGAGTCAATCACCTCTCCCGCTGCAATCAAACTGATCACATCCTGCGATAGCCGTTGAATAGGTAACACAGTGTCGATGGTAGATGCTCCCTGCAGGTTGGTGGTCTTTAAATTAGCGTGAATGTTGGCTGGGATCCAGAGGGGTGGGGTTGAGCAGGGGAGGAAGGGGAGGAATAGGTACTTCCCCCTCTTCCCTCTCCTCCCAATCCATCCCCCTTGATGTACCATAGCGGCACCTAACGGTTAAACGCACAGTGAAATGCAATGATGTCAGAGACCTACAGACCGGCTTCGATCGCCAAAATTCAAGACAAAAAGGCAACGATGCGTCGTTCACTGCTCAAGGCTCGTCAGGCAATGCCGCCTCAGGTCTGGCAGCAAAAAAGCGATCGCATCTGTAGCCACCTCAATCAGTGGGCCACCTTCCGATCAGCTCGCACTGTCCTCGCCTACTGTAGCTTTCGCAACGAACCAGATTTAGGCCCATTACTTGCCAAACAACGCTCCTGGGGGCTGCCTCGCTGTGAGGGGAAAAATTTAATCTGGCACCGTTGGTATCCCACTTGCAGTTGGCCCCTAATGCCGGGCAACTATGGAATCACGGAACCTGCCCCCACTTCACCACTAGTTGAGCCCCATAAAGTTGATCTAATCTTGGTACCAGCAGTGGGCTGTGATATCCATGGCTATCGTCTGGGGTATGGCGGCGGATTTTATGACCGCATGTTGAGTCAACCCCAGTGGCGAGACAAATCCACCATTGGTATTGTCTTTGAGTTTGCCCGTCTCCCTAAAATCCCCTGCAACAAATGGGACCTCCCCCTGGATGGTCTTTGTACAGAAAGTGGGCTATTTCTAGCAAAATCGGCATAGCCAATTATGCAAATACTCCCCAGGGGGTAATCACATCGGCCATAGCTTGCCAATAATAGTTAGCATTTAAGACAGAGAGTATAATTATAGTCTGAATTCTCTCTTTCCCTAACTATTCTTTTAAATCGCCATATAGAACCTACATCATTAGCGGTGCTAATGATTAAAATTGTTGTTTAGGGTGACTTTGGTGCTCAGGAGAGAGTGCCAATCACTCAAACAAAGATTCCCAGACAGTAATTGTTGTGAGTGGTATAGCGCTGTCTATTTTTCAAACGGTAGTTGCTCTAGCTTATGACCAACAATGCCCTCATCCACTAGATGATACTTACCATTACAGCCGAGTCGCGGAATACTACCCACGTAGCACATTACGTTACTTGGCTGAAAGAATGTCACTCGCTCCCCTTATAGCTGACACCCAACCTGCGACATCCCACCCCAGATTGAGCTATGCCAAACGCTCCTACCATTAATGTTATCGACTAAACTTACGTAAGTCAGAACCTTCTCCGACAGCTATGCATTAAATCGTTTCTCATAGCTATCCGCCGTAATCAGCCACAGATCGCCATTGCTGAAATTATTGCTTCATAATATCCGACAGAGTATAGAAATATCAGCAAACACTCATTTATAGACAGAAAAACAAAATAGTATAGTTGTATACATTTATTATTTTTATTCCTCTCATAAAAGTCTCCCACCTTACAGATCAACTACACAACGATATGGTTATATGTTAGCTAAAGAACGTTATAGACCAATAAGATAAGGTTTTCTATTTATTCTATAAGAAAATAAAAATCTGTTATTTCTGCTTTCATAACTCACAACTGATTGTTTGTGATGTAGCCTAAGTTACTTCCCAGGAGTAAATTAATAAACTTCGTTCTTTAGGTGATTTTGTTACAGCTTTTGTGGTTTTGTCTGATATTGTGAATTTTATTGTATTGCGGTTGCTATTTTTCTCGGAACAACAATGGCAAATACCACCCTGGCTTTTAAAGCGTTTATCTCAGCCTATGACAATGCCCCGATGGCACTCCAAAATTTGGATGATGCTATTGAGG
>JBCCJR010000233.1:0-8149 GCA_039045805.1 Cyanobacteria bacterium P01_C01_bin.118 | reverse complement strand
TACCATTACTACACCAGCTTTGCTGACTATAATCCAGCCCTGGACCTGGTAATTGAAACAGAAACAGGTGAACTGGTCACGTTTTGTTATAGCAATATCGATGCTGAACGCAATCAGCGACTGGGCCTCAAAGAAGGTCACGTGTGTTTATTGGGTACCCGCCGAGGGTATCGTCGGCAGGGACTGGCAAGAATGCTGCTGGCGGCAGGACTACAGCGACTGCAGTCCATGGGCATGGAGACTGCCACCATTGGTGTGGATGGTCAAAATCCTAACGGTGCAGTGGGCTTATACCAATCGGTAGGTTTTACCAACCACTTGAGCTCAACAGTTTATCGGAAAGAGGTAATGCCTTGATTTGATAGGGTTTATACGAGAAAAGGGATAGATTGACGCTATGGCATCGATCTATCCCTTTAACCTGTGTGTTTCTAATTGTCTAAGTGATAGAGAGAACTTAAGAACCCTAAGCCGCTAGCCACATTTGAGCAGTGCGGGGTGGGACAAACAAAGTGAATCTGTCGCCCGAGAGATCCAACTCATGGCTATGGATCAAGTCCTTAAACTTGCCAGGATTCTTCAAACCCCAGGTGCTAAAGTCTGCCCATTGGTTAGAGCCACCCTTATTGATGGCAACAATCCCCTTATTGCCCCGACGGAAAATCAATAGGGTGTCACTTTCATACAGCATCACCATGCCCTCACCGTGGACAGCATTATGGAACTGAATCATGGCCTTAATATCAGGTCGTTTGTAGGCATCGAGCCAGCGACCTTTATCCACCTCATAATGAGATTCATCATTGTCTGAGTAGATTAAGGGTACGCCACCATCTCGCCCCAGAATGTAGCAAAGAGCCAGATGCTCATCTTGAGGATCCAATAGCCAGGAGCGAAACCCGTCGTTGTGGGGCACATCGTGGTTAACCACAAATGTGACCGCTCGATTCCAGGGAAGGGCATTGCCATAGTCCTGGGGACGCACTAGCGATCGCAACGACCCGCCAAAGCCAAACGCCTCACGGATGGTATTAAACAATGGAAAGTCATAGGCCGCCATCCAGGTTTCCCGCAGAAATGGTTCTAGGAAAACCTTTTCATCGTGGTCGCTGCCGGTTAATACTTCACCAAACCAGAATTTCCCTCGCACTTCTGGCTTATCGGCCACATTGTCCACCATGCGCTCAGTAATGTGTTTAATGGCATCAATGCGAAAACCGTCAAATCCCATGTCTACCAAACCATCTACCATGAGATGCTGTTGTTTTAAGACCCAGTCAGAGTCTTTTAAGTCAGGCAGCCCTGATAGGTTCTGAAATTGCACAGGATTACGCTGGGACCATTCGTGTCCCTCAATCTCCCCTGCATGGTTAAAGTCAAAGGTGGAAAACAGCCCCTTACTGAGATCGCCGTAGAGACGGTTCTCTTCGTATAGATCTGGCTTTTGGCGATAGAGTTCTAGCTCCGCCTTACCGGGAAAGTCAAAGCGGTCCTCACGGGCCTCATTGGCCATATGATTAATCACCAGGTCAGCGTATACCCGAATCTGAGGGCTACCGCTGTGGCAAGCGGCAATCATCTGTTCCAGATCTTTTTTGCCCCCCAGGTGGGATAGCAGGACGCGATAATCCTTGGGCTGGTAGCGCTGCCACCACTGATCGCCCTTGGGGTCAGAGTATAGCGGTGGGGGGATTAAAATCGCACCATAACCAGCCTCTCGAATGGAATCCAGGTTTTTAATAATCTCTGAATATTTCCAGTTAAACGCGTGAAGAGTAACCGTACGCATGTAAGTAGGCCCCTATAAATAGTATGTGGGTATGTATCGAACTTGATATGGACAAAGTGTATACACAGTCATCGTGGGGAACTTTCCGCATATGTCAGTAATACAGATTAGCTCCAAGAAATAGTGAAGTAAATCATATTTTCTTTGGGATCAAAGTCCACTGTGCCAAAACCAGCTCCATCATTAGGGCTGATGGTGTAGCGAATGGTGCCAGACTCCAGCTGAGTGCCTTGATCAAAGTTAAGACCTGACGAGTCCTGGAGCCATCGTTTGTCCAAAATTCACTTATACATTCCTATATTTGTAATGAATGCGTTGATATTTGCAATAAAATCGTTAACCAACAGGTTTCTCAATCAACTCAAAAAGAGGCATGAGCCTAGTTTATTTTGATAAAATAGCCTTTACTTGAGATTTAAGACCATCTCATTGCTTTCTTTATAACCTAAACTAGAATAAAGTATCTTGCCTGTATCAGATGCATGTAGCACTGCTTTTGTACAGCCAATCTTCTCTAAGTGCATCATGGCTCGAATCATCAGCTTTGTTGCAATACCCTGTCTTCGATAATCTGGCATCACATACACTCCCCAGATATAACCTTTCTGATATGCTTCACTCACCATCGGGTAAAGCTCTAGGAGCTGACAGCCAGCTGAACCAACAATTTCGCCATTTATTTCAGCAATAAAACCTTTGTAATAAAGTTCTTGCCTAGCCCGCTCAATAAATTGACTTGTTCTTTCTAACCAATCCTGGCAAATAGCATCAGATGGTAAGCCCAGATCGAGAGCAATGTGACATAAATGCTCGGCAATGATAATCTCATCATTTTTACCAGCTTCACGTATGGTCAAGTCTTTTTCTTCCATGAAATCTGATATAGCTTGCGGACACGTTAAACCATTTTTCTTCTATCGTTCGTTGGCTCAGTAAATAAAGACAGTTTGTAATCAGGGCAGACAATATTGCCTACCCTAATTATCTTAGACCTGTTCCCAGAGGATTTTAACGCCTTCTGGGAGATAGCCTGAAATTTCTTGGACAATTTCTGCTGGCAGCTCATCTCGCACTGTTGAGAAAACTGCGATCGCAACCCCCTGAGGAGTGACATCTTTAGGCACACTCCCCTCCTGAGCAATACGACGCATAAAAACGTCTGAATCAATTTTTAAGGGGGGACGTAACCGACTGATTAATCTCACAATCACGTTGTCATCTCGCCAGAGCTTGGCAATCTCTTGATTGCTAAACGCGGCCTCAATGCGATCAGAGGCTGCCGTCGTCATCATGTCGCGCATGGTTCGAAACACCACTACAGTGGTATCGCGAGCATCATAGATGTCAGGGAAATTAGCTTTTTGCATGATTTGCTCCAAAAAGCTTTTTTGAGAGTCATTGATAGCTGCTCCCGCCATAATAATCTCCTGATTTTATTGGTTTTTCATTAAACTGATTTGAAAATTTTCAGTACTCTATGTCTGAATGTTATCAATTTTTTTGTTAAGAGAACCTAACTTTATGTTGCATTGTGATGGAGATGACTTTCACAATCGTATCTATTAGATATTATTCTGAGTTTAAAAAACAATACTGAATACTGTTGTCTATTCCCATGTGTTAGCCGTCTGCTCAAAATTTGGAGATCTTGTTGTACCACGCAGAATCGTTTGCCTGTGGGAGCTTCCATCACACACCAGGTGTTAATCTGGCCAACGACCTTAGCACCTAGCTTTTTTAGTCGTTCAACTTCAGCTTCAACATCATCGGTTTCAATATCAAGATGCACTCGGCTAGGATGCTCAACAGATTGCACTTCAATGTGTAGCTCACTGACGTTATCAATTAGCTGCACATATTTATCACCCGCGTCACTGGGCAAATCTTGTTTAGGCATCCCTAACGCCACACTCCAGACCCTAAATCCCTGGGTGTTAATGGCTCAACCATAACGTAACTATTGATTTAGGATATTCATTGCTGCTGCGGGATAGCGTGTGCCAGCGGCCACTCCAAGGGGCGCAATAGCGTCAAGCTGTTGTAAATCATCTGCACTCAGCTGGATATCAACGGCAGCCGCGTTTTCATCCACTCGCTGACGACGCTTGGTACCTGGGATAGGAATAATGTTATCTCCCTGGGTCAGCAACCAGGCAATGGCAAGTTGAGCCGGAGTACAGTTTTTGGCCACTGACATCGCTTTAATCTGGTTGACGAGCTGCAGATTATGCTCAAAATTTGCTCCCTGAAATCGTGGAGTATGGCTACGGAAATCATCAGGGGCAAAGTCTTCTGGTTTTTGAAAGGTACCGGTTAAAAACCCTCGCCCTAGGGGAGAGTAGGCAACCAAACTGGTACCTAATTCACGGCAGACCGGTAATACGTCAGTCTCGGGCTCTCGGGTCCAAAGGCTATATTCGGTCTGAAGCATGGCAATGGGATGAATCTTGGCCGCTCGGCGGAGGGTATCTGGTCCAGCTTCTGAAAGACCGGCGTAGCGGACGTTGCCTTCATCGATAAGAGTTGCGATCGCACCCACCGTATCTTCAATGGGCACATTTGGGTCAACCCTGGCGGGATAGTACATGTCAACATAGTCTACGCCCAGTCGCTGTAGGGTATAGGCCAGAAAATTACGCACAGCTTGCGGACGATTGTCAGAACCGATAAAGTTGCCCTGGCGATCTCGCAGTTGTCCAAATTTTACAGCGATAAACACCTGGTCACGGGGGATGTCTTTAATGGCTTCGTGGATTAGTAATTCGTTATGCCCCATGCCGTAGAAGTCGCCGGTATCGAGAAAGTTAATGCCGAGGGAGATAGCATGGCGAATGGTGGCGATACTTTCAGCGTCGTTAGTTTGACGACCGCTGTAGAAGTCTGACATGCCCATGCAGCCGAGGCCAATGGCGGAGAGTTGGGTGTTGGTGTTGCCAAGTGTGCGGTATTTCATGGGTTTGTGTAATGTGGATGGTTTTATTAAGCCAAATCCAACGCTGTGGGGACATGGATATTTTTTAGTTTGTCTTGTCGATTTATTAGGAGATGGTTTTTGGGATAATGGCATTAGCAGTGAACCGACCCCGGATTCCCTCCCAAGAGGCAGGGCTGTTTCATTGTCTGGACAGGAAATCTGAAGAAAAGCATGCTCTATGTAGAAGTGGGCCATGCCCACCCTCCAGAATATCCGTATGCACTGTTTGGAATTACGATGGAAAAGATTTTCCAACATCATCATGTTAAACAACAATGCGATAACCTGATTAATCGACCCCACCATAACCCCTATTTGTGCCATTAAGGACAACTCAGTAGGCTGGGTTCTAGGGCGGCCTCCCGGCCCTAGCCATGGGGGTTTGGGGAACTCGGAGGGACCCCAAGCAACCGGTTTTGACTCCCTCCGATCATATCTAGATTAAGTATGAACGAAGTGATAAGCCTTGCAGATTTTCTTTGGTAAGTACAAAACAGCCCTGACAGCCCCTCCCAGAAGGAGAGATTTTGGAGAGGATCATTTAGTAATGAATTAAATACTCGATTAAGACTCCAAGTTTTGCCGAAATCCTGAAGGCGATATGTCTGTATGCTTCTTAAAAAACCGAGAAAAGTGGGCCGCATCTTTAAACCCCAGACGAAAGGCGATTTCTTGTACAGAATCAGGAGTTCTTGCCAACATGGCTTGGGCTTCGGCAATAACTTTCTCGGCGATCCAGGTGGTGACTGATTTGCCGGTTTTGCGTTTGATGACGGTACTAAAGTAGCTGGGATGGAGATGTTGGGCCTGGGCGTAGTCTTGGACCTGGTAGATGCGATCGCACTTGCCACCCACCAAATCACGAAAATGATTTTCTAGATTACGCTGAAATGCTAAGACAATGGCCGAGCCCGTAGAAGATTCTGTTAACGGATTGTAGGCATTCCAAAAGTGTTCTTTGATTTTAAGTAATAGAACAACGGCTAAACTACCGATAATTTTGAACCTATAGGCAGAATTCTCCTGATATTCTCGAAGAATTTGTTCACCTAGATCGTCAAATATCTGAAAAGTCTCTGGCTCAGGGTAACGAGGTGGAACCACCTCAGCGATTAAAAATGGAAACTCATCGAGGATGTTTTCGCTGACATATTGTTTTAGAAAGGATTCGCCATAGGTCATGACATAACCATAGGTCAGTCGATGCATTTCAAACCCTTTCACATGACCTGGATTGGTAAAGTAAATCGTTCTATCTCGGGTATCGTAGGCCTGGCTATCAATAATGTAGCGTCCCTGACCATCGCGAATAAGCACGATGGAATAGTAATTGGCGCGAAAGAGAGGGGACTTGACTGGAATATCATTGTGAATTTCCTCCAGTCGATAAATGGAGAATTCAGTGGCATGACCTAAGTCACCACCCAGAGCTTTATAAAACTCGGCGATGGAGTTAAAGGTTTGGATGGCATCCGACATAGCTAAAACTGCTTTTCTGGCAGCTTTAAGTCTACACCGATGATGTCTAGACAGTTGACAGATAGTTTTATAGTGATTACTACAAAACTATGGCAAGACCAAAATCGTTTGATAAAAGTCAGCTCTTGCAGAAGGCTATGGTGCTCTTTTGGGAAAAAGGGTACGAGAGAACGTCAATGAAAGATTTAGAGAGGGTCTTTGGGTTAAAACCGCCGAGTATTTACAACACATTTGGCAATAAGCAAACTCTGTTTTTAAATGTGATTGATTGCTACTTGGAACAGGTGATTGATAGTCGGATAGGGGACTATCTCAATCAAAGTTCTAATGCTATCGAGGATCTGGAAACATTTTTTCGATCGGCAGTGGGGTATTTGATGACAGATAAGCCGAGATTTGGTTGTTTACTCACGAATACTGCAGTTGAAACAGTTCATCTGACAGAGGAGATTGACCAAAAGGTACAAGCAGGACTGACGCGATTACGTGAGGCATTTTATATCGAGTTAGAGAGAGCACAGGAATCTAAAGATCTCGCTACAAATGAAGATTTAGACGTGCTGGCAACGATGTTGCTGACTAGCTATCAGGGATTATTAGTGTTGTCTCGGCTACAGGTGCCGGATGAACTGTTGCAAGATAGTGTTGACGGCATTATCCGTACCCTATCTCCTCCTGGAATCAACTCCGGAGTGGGTTGACCGCTAGCGCAAGTTACCGAAACCCATCCCGCCCTTTGGGCACCCCTCCTCGGAGAGAATTTGCTTGAATATTGTTTCACTCTTGCCGATTTTAAAGTCTTTTTAGAGGAATTTTGTGATAACAGGTTTCAACTTTAAACAGTTTATTTTAATTACTTTAATTGCGAGCCTATGGATCAATGCGTCAGAGGTGTTGAGGTATTTTGCTTTTGTGATGCCGAGCTTACGGCAATCGCTGGCTGCTATTGAGGGTGTGGCTCCGATGAACTGGGGCGTCTTTGCTATTTGGGGTGGTTGGGACACGCTGTTGACGGGGTTAGTCGTGTTTATGGTTGGGTTATTTGCTCAGCTATATGGCAATACGCTGCGGTCCGCCTTAATTGCAGGAACAATCTCCTGGCTGTTTTTCTTTGTGTTGTTTTGGGTGGGAATGGTGAATATGGGATTAGCTGAGTGGTCATTAGCTGGGTTGGCATTACTATGGAGTTGGTTTGAGCTGGTGGTAGCGTCTGGGATTGCAGTGAAATTGTATGGACAAGGTGCTCAGAAATCTATGCCCTGAATTACCATCAGGGCATTTCCAGATGTAAGGCCTGCTATGAGTCCCCTGATTAAAAATCAACATCACCAAAAGTATCGACAGTTACTGATTGTCTTGGCAGTTACTTTTACGGTGTCGCCCTTTTTACAAGCGGGTATTGGTAATGTTCTGGCTACTTCGCTGTTTTTATACGCCATTCTTGTAGTGATTAAGAGCTTTGCGCTACCCAGGCGGTTGATGATGATTTATGGTGCGATCGCAATCATCGCCTTTTGCCTCGAAGTAATGTCTAGCCTTGGCTGGATCAG
This sequence comes from Cyanobacteria bacterium P01_C01_bin.118, assembly GCA_039045805.1. Taxonomy (GTDB): domain Bacteria; phylum Cyanobacteriota; class Cyanobacteriia; order Phormidesmidales; family Phormidesmidaceae; genus Leptothoe. The sequence goes on along the minus strand of JBCCJR010000233.1, from coordinate 357 downwards.
CTACCTGAATCAGCCCTTGAGCCTGATCTCTCAAACTATTTTTGTCATTTATTTAGCCGGGGCTGCCTACTGGATTGGTCGAGATATCTTTAATGCCCCCACCGTTACGATAGACACTGTTCGAGGTGGCATTAGTGTCTACATGCTAATCGGGTTTGTTTGGGCGTTGCTATATGGAATTGTTAACACCCTAGATGCCAATGCCTTTTCTCAGCCCCTCATCCGACCAGGTTCTTATCTGAGGTCAATTCACTTTAGCTTTACCACCCTGACCACCCTTGGCTATGGCGATATTGTTCCCTTGAGTGAAATCGCTCAGGTGCTAACTAATCTAGAAGCTATTGTGGGTCAAATGTA
>JBCCJR010000232.1:0-8204 GCA_039045805.1 Cyanobacteria bacterium P01_C01_bin.118 | reverse complement strand
TGCCACTGGCGCACCATCCCCTGCCAGCCATTGTTCACAATGACGGTTTTTACCTTGATATTAAACTGGGCCAGTGTGGCCAATTCCTGCAGATTCATCTGAAAACTAGCATCGCCGCTGATGCAGATGACCTGATTGTCACCTACACCAATCTGGGCTCCCATAGCAGCGGGTAAACCATAGCCCATGGTGCCAAGACCGGCACTGGAGATCCATTTTCGAGGGCCATTCTGTAAAAACTGGGCTGCCCACATCTGGTGCTGCCCGACATCGGTGGTGTAAAACGCATCGGGGGCCTGACGACCCACTTCTGCAATGACCTGTTGAGGGGATAGCTGATCCTTGTAGGTAGGTACCTTCAGTGGGTAATCTGTCTTCCACTGGTCGATGCGGGCTCGCCAGGCCCCAGTTTGAGCTGGATCCGCAGGTTCTTTTAGACGGACCAGGAGTTCGGTTAAAACGTTTTTGACGTCACCTACGATTGGGACATCCGGCAGCTTGCATTTCCCGACTTCGGCTGGGTCGATGTCAATGTGGATAATCTTGGCATGCTGGGCAAATAGCTTAAGGTTGCTGGCCACTCGGTCGTCAAATCGTGCGCCAATAGCCACTAATAAATCGCATTCACTAACGGCAAAGTTGGCGTAGGCGGTACCGTGCATGCCTAACATGCCTACAGAGAGTGGATGCTGCTCGTCAAAGGCTCCCTTCCCCATCAATGTGTTGGTGACAGGAATTTGAAAATGCTCGGCTAGCTGGGCGATTTCTGCATGGGCTCCCGAGATTACGGCACCACCACCGATGTAGAGCAGGGGCTTTTTAGCATTACTAAGTAGTGCGATCGCATTCCCGATCTGCCTTGGATTCCCCCGTGTTGTCGGCTTATAGCCAGGAATCGAAACCGAGCGAGGATCCACCGGAGCGTAGTTAAATTCCTCTAGGCCAACATCTTTAGGCACATCGATCAGCACTGGCCCCGGACGCCCCGACTGAGCGATATAAAACGCCTCGGCAACAATCTCTGCCATCTGACGTGGATCTCGCACCACATAGGAGTGCTTTACGATGGGCAGCGTAATTCCAAAAATGTCTGTCTCTTGAAACGCGTCACTACCAATAGCCTTACGAGTTACCTGGCCAGTAATAGCCACCATGGGCACAGAGTCCATCTGGGCTGTGGCAATACCCGTAACCAAGTTGGTTGCACCAGGGCCAGACGTAGCAATACACACACCCACTTCACCCGTGGCGCGAGCGTAGCCATCAGCCGCATGGGAGGCCGCCTGCTCATGACGTACCAAAATATGCTGAATGTCTCCCCGCTGCTCAGCTTTGTAGAGTTCGTCATAGACCGGCAATATGGCACCACCCGGATAGCCAAACACATGACACACCCCATGGCGGATCAAGCTATCGATCAGGGCAAAACCGCCGCTCACTCGCTGAATGGTTGAACTGGCGCTAACGGAGGGCTTTACAGACGTGGAAGTCATGATGATTAAGTGCGGCGCTTAGAGAAATATGTCCAAAAGACTTACTAATGGTTGTCTATTTTACAATCACGCATCAAATGATTGGCCAAACTTCACAGAAAAACGGCTTTCTGAGACATTACTTCGGCACTGTTCGCGATTAAATGCCGCTAGTTTTGCTTTCCCTATATCAAAGCTGACTCAAGACATAATGTCCGATAACAGGCTGTTTAAGCTCACTTTTCCCACAAATTTCAGCTAACTTTCCTGTCGCCAGAGTTAGGTCAACCTCCCATAACAAACCATCGTTCTGTGGCTGGTCAATACTTTATCTCGCATCAACAGCCCCATCGGTCAACAGGGTTTTGTTAGTCAAGACGGCATAAACAAAATCAATGGCCGTCATCGACTGTGGCTCATCACCGATAGTCCCTATGCCCCAGGTTTTTTGTGGGAATTGCCAAATTTCTAAATGTTCAACCGCAGGGTCTGCGTAAAAATATCCTTTGCTTTCCTTTGGCGTAGGAAAGTAAGTGGTGCCATGGGTCCAGCGATCGTGACTCATCCGATAAATCGCCAAGTTCCCCAGGAGGGGCATCCCCCAACCGTCTATGGCAATAAATCGGCTTTTACCTCCCTGGCGTTGCCACGTCATCAACCAAGGATAGGCCGCTACCACACCAGCACTAAAGGCAATCACATTTAAAGGTTGCTGCTGACTCAGGGGGGCGTGTCTTGATGGCCATGACACGCTTCCAGGGATAGACCCAATGGGCATTACCCATAAACGTTCCGGGGTAATTCGCCTTAGCAAAGCCTGCAAAAAATCATGGGTCAGGTCAGGTGAATGATAGCCAGGACAAATTAAAAGGTGCATGTTTTCAGACCGAGGACAATGATCGATACAAAACGATTGCGAGGTAAAAAAATGTTTCTAAATTTGTGAATTATCTTTATCGACTTGCGTGATTCAGTTTATTTTTCTGGCAAATATTTAGTCTTTATTAAAGATGTTCATATCAAGATTCAGGGTGGGAAAAAATAACATTAGATTTAAGTGGGGATCATCTAATCAAGAGCGATCCCCACGATATGTTTGAATGAGTTAAAAGTCTTATACAGACTTGTTCAAGCTGGTTTTTAGGCATCATTTTTTCACTAGAACAAATGGTTGAAATTACGCAGTTTTAAATGCATCAAACATTTAGAAAATGTGCGTTATTTGCCTATATTACCGACTCACACCCAACCACCGGAGATCCTTAGTTATGGCAAACACGCTCATCAATATTGCATTACCAGTAGTCAACGACATTATCAATGATGTTTTGACCACTGGTCTTTCCGAAGATTATGGAGAAACGTTTACTAACACTGATGCCCGTGACCGGTTAGCCACGTTTGTTCTGAGCCGTTTGCCTGCCCGTTATATGACTGTAAGCGAGAGTGAATGCTCGTTGGATTTGCCGAGAAATTGTTATTCGGCAGAGCAACATCAGCATATTCGGCAGTTAGTCCACCAGGGTATTCAAAAGGTGATGACGAGCCCTGTGAATCCCACCCCAGAAGCGTTTATTCCGTCAACCTGGTTTGGCTAAACCCGATTTTATGACAATAGTCTGCTGCATCAGCCATGAAGCCAGTGACTGATGCGGCGGCTGAGCCTAAATTTTCCTTACTATCCACCTTGGACGTTCGGTTCTACACCATAGCCAGGAAAGAATCTTGCCAGTAGTCTCTAAATAGAGTGTGTTAACGGCAGAGACTGTTCGGTAATGGCACACACTACACGCATCTAAAGGTCAGTGGTGACCAGGGGCCAATGGTGGAGAAGTTTTTACCCACAATTAGTAGCTTGGTAGCCTTGGGAGAACTGGGGGCTGAGCTAACGGATTGGAATACCCTCAGCTCCAGTAATCCCACTGGAAATGCCCGAGAGTATCAATCTAAGCGAGCTGAAACGGAATGGCAGGGGGCAATTTCATCCCTGGGACATCTATTACAGCAAACCTTGCCCGAGGTCGTTAACCAGGGTGGTAACTCGGTTAAGGCTTCCCAAGCAGCTCCATTAAAACCAGCAGGAATATTGTTCAGTGGCCCTTTTCCGGTACTTGATGCGCCGGAACTGACGGTGCAACTGTCAAATTGGGTGTTTGTTCCCCCACCGTTGGATCAGCTCTCCCAGTCGTTTTCACAGTTGATGCCCGCTGATGAACTGCCTTTAGTGACGTCATCAGCGGCAAGAATTTTACCCCTCATTGATGGCGATCCCCTGGCGGGTGAACGATTTTGTTTACTGCTAACCCATAGGTTTAGCATCGTGCTTGTACTGGGTCGCGATGCAGACAATGACCTGCGGTTTCAGTTTTCATTTACCCCTGCTGTGATTAAAGAGGTCTGGTTGCTGCTGCGATCGCGGATTTTTCTCACCACCCGTAAACAGCTAGACTTTCTGGATCCTTTGGTCGAAAAGTTTTCCCCCACTGAGCCCGACTACCGAGTTGTCAGCCAGTTTAGCCGATGGTTATTATCATCGTTGCCAGCTCCCAAACCAGACCCTGTAGTCGAGCGGATCATTTCATCTCCAACCCAGGTCCATAGCAACGGCAGCGAATCCCACGGGCTAGATACTGAGCTGCTCAAGGCCATGGCCCATGAAATTCGAACTCCCCTGACCACTATTCGCACATTGACCCGTTCCCTGATCAAACGCAAAGAACTAATCGATAAAGTAAAACAGCGCTTGCATCAAATCGATGATGCCTGTACCCAGCAAATTGATCGGTTTAGTCTCATCTTTAAAGCGGTAGAACTAGAAGCCGCTACCCACAAAAGAACGCGCTCATCATTGACCGCCACCGCCCTGAGTGACATCATTCAATCGGCTGTGCCCCAGTGGGAACAAGCCGCTACCCGACGCAACCTGTCGCTCAAGGTCATGCTGCCCCAGCATCTACCGATGGTGGCCAGCGATCCCACCTTGCTACAGCAATTTTTAACGGGGCTGGTGGAGCACTTTACCCACACGGTGGCCCCCAAAGGGCAAATACAACTTCATGTAATGGCCGCTGGCGATCAGCTTAAACTGGAGTTTCAGTCCGAGGTCAATGCCGTCTGCAATCATCATCGTCCCCCCCTTAAACCCTTGGGCAAGCTCCTGATGTTTCAACCAGATACCGGCGGTGTAAGTCTTAATCTGCAAACCACTAAAGCTCTTTTCACTACGTTAGGTGCCAAGTTGACGGTTCGAGAAAGACCGGGCGGCATCACTTGGATGGTTTTTCTACCGATTGAGACAGCGGACTATCCCATCGTGTGACGCCCAGTTGACGCAATCCTAAAACGGCAGCTTTCGCTTACTTTCGCGACCACTTTCAAAGTCAAGTTCCTTCAGCTTTTTAAGAATCCGGTTAAAGTACTCACCCAGATATTCTTCCACCGTGGTGATGTCAGCTTTGTCTAAACCAAAGGTGTTGTAAACGTCATCCATGGCAGCATCCAGAGGATCGCTACCAGCACTGACCTCAGCGAAGGCCAGCCGATCGGCAAACTGCCAGCCCCATTGAAAGAAGTTAGCAAATTTACGCACGCCCCTGAGCAAGCCCAAAGACATCGTCGAGACCTTAGCATCTTCCCCTGACAAACGCTCACAGAGACGGACGAGTTCATAGCCGCCCCAGGCTCTAGTACCGGCCAGAGGGAAAGACGCTTTATTGGTTTCAGGCAGCTGCAAAGAACGAACAGCAAATCGCGCAATATCTTGGGTATTCATATAAGCAATGGGAGCAGCTTCTCCCATCACCCAAATGGCCTGCTTTTCCAAGACGGGAATCGCATACTGACCGATTAACCCTTGCAAAAATCCACAGGGCCGCAAAATTGTGTAGTTGATGCCTGACTCTTCTAAGAATTTTTCAGTGCAATACTTGATGTCCATGAGTGGTACGTGGCGATACTTCTCACAATTGAGAATCGAAATAAAAACGTATCGCTCTACCTGGGCATCCAGAGCGGCTTTAATCAAGTTTACTTTGCCTTGCCAGTCTACATCGTAGGCAGAGTCCTGAGGGCGAGAGGTGGCCGCATCAATGACAGCCGTAACATCTTCAAAACAGGGAGGCAGCGACTTAGGACCACAGATATTTGCCTGGACCAACTGGGCTCCCCATTCACGGAGAAATGCAGCCTTTTGGAAGTTTCGCACCAGACACTTTACGTCAAGCCCCTCATCTAATGCATTGCGTACAATCTGACGACCCAGCGTGCCTGTTGCACCAACGACCAATATGCTCATGTTGGATTCTAAACAAAACTTAATGCTTTACTCAGCTTAACAGACGTTCGGATCGATCGAGAACTGTAGTCACCTATTAAATAAAAACGACCGAATAGCCATTCACCGCTACTCAGTCGTTTTTAAGCAGTTAAATAATTAAAAAGTCACTGTTCCAAGCTGTCGGACATTAAAAACCGTCCTCTCATATCAGGCTCCATAGATTAGAAGCCAATGATTACTCTTCAGCACCCTGAAGCTTCAGCATTAGAAAACCAACGCCCAACCCAACCATGACAATGACAAACATGGTTACTGAAACTGAAAAAATTTCTCCACCCATGGTGCTTAGTAATCCTCCTGTATAAACCCCCATTACTGGAGGGAGACTTAAATTCTTTAGCTACATTCTAAAACAGTTTGGTTCCCTAACTTTATTAAGCTGGTGCCGCGTTGTTTATGGGACCGGGCTAAACCCTCCCCAGCTGTCATTGTCTAGCTCTGGTTCTTCTATAGCTGTTTCAAAGCCAGAAATCATTGCCAATCGTTTGAGAGGCTGAGCGCCTAAGTAAAATTCTCCATTGATTTGCCAGGTGGGATAGGCGGCGATACCAATGGTCTGACATAAATCTACGTTGGCATTGGCCCCGCGGGGGTCACATTCTATATAGGGGATTAAATGGGCGGCCTGGCCAAATAGTTGCTTTTGCCGGGCGCAATGGGGACACCAGTAAGCGCCGTACATTTTTGCACCAGTTTCGGTAAGATACTCGGCTAGCTGGGTTTCATAGCTGGGCAGCATGAGTTGAGCAACGTCTTGGCAGGCAGGGAGTGCGATCGCACACAAAACTCCCACTACTAAAAAGCCCGCTATTCTCTGTCTTAACGCCATGGCTCTCAACCAAAAATAACTACCCGATTCACCAGGACTATCTGCCTGGCTCAAATCGACGGACTCAACCCGGGGTGATGATTTCCAGGGTGGTTTTCCCTACACGATTGCTTAGGAAACTGTCAAAATGGAACCAACTTTTGACACTAGTTCAACCCTCTATAAGTCCTATTCTGGGGCTGCTTAGGGGTTTTTAGGCCGTTTGCTACCAACAGCGTCCGCAGATCGAAGTTGGGTAGGCAAATCTAAGGCCCATAGGACTATGACCTGATAAACGTTAGCATCCACAGTGTGACCTTATGAAGTCTTTTGAGCTACCCATCGCCTTTAGCCAGCTGGGCCGCTGGCTGATTACTTGCTTATCAGCCATAGCCATATTTCTGTTTGGGATACAGCCCGTAGCCGCGCTGACGGAGACACCAGACGTTGCGTCTTTATCCAGTGAAAGCTTTGTCGCTGCTGCTGTCCGCAGCGTTGGTGATGCAGTGGTACGTATTGATACCGAGCGTACCATTACCCGTAACGTTCCCGACTTACTCTACGACGACCCTCTATTTAGAGGATTTTTTGGTCCCGATTCGTTCCAGCATATTCCCCAACAAGAGCGTCTTAGTGGCCAAGGCTCAGGCTTTATTGTCGATAGTAATGGCTATATTTTGACTAATGCCCACGTTGTAGCTCAGGCCGATCGTGTCACCGTTACTCTTAAGGATGGCCGTCACTTTGATGGAACAGTCGAAGGTGCCGATGAGCTTACCGATTTAGCCGTCGTCAAAATTGATGCCAATAGAGAAGAGTTACCCGTTTCTGACCTGGGTAACTCTGACACCGTTGAAGTAGGCGACTGGGCCATCGCTGTAGGTAACCCCCTGGGACTAGACAACACCGTTACCTTGGGCATCGTTAGTACCCTCAAACGCTCTAGTGCAACGGTAGGTATCCCCGATAAACGATTAGATTTTATTCAAACTGATGCCGCCATTAACCCTGGTAACTCCGGTGGTCCCCTGCTCAACAGTCAGGGAGAAGTCATTGGTATTAACACAGCAATTCGAGCAGATGCCATGGGCATCGGATTTGCCATTCCTATCAATAAGGCCAAATCGATCCAAGACCAACTGGCTCGTGGTGAGCGTATTGCCCATCCTTATTTGGGCATCCAAATCGCCGATTTAACCCCCGAGATGGCTAAGCGTAATAACGATGATCCCAATGCCAGCATGCTTATCCCTGAAGTGACGGGTGTCCTGGTCATCCGCGTCTTATCAGATACCCCTGCGGCCAATGCAGGGTTGCGCCGAGGTGATGTGATCACCCGGATTGACGACCAATCCTTTGAGACCGCTAATCAGCTACAGTCTTATGTTGACCAGGCAACTATCGGTCAACGCCTCAGGGTTAACCTACGGCGTGGTGAGCAAATGCAAGTGGTGACCGTTAAAGCGGCCGAGCTTAATCAAGATGCGTAAGAGATCAGGGTAAGCGACCCAAAATCATTAACAACAAAAGGGCCGAGGAAATCCTCGGCCCTTTTGTTGTTTTAATCAATTTAGCTCCCTTTATAGCT
>JBCCJR010000231.1:0-8205 GCA_039045805.1 Cyanobacteria bacterium P01_C01_bin.118 | reverse complement strand
CGAGCTACGGCAGTCAGCAACAGGGCATCGGCGATGACGGGCTGATCGCGGCCCACCCGTTTACGCAGTGGTTTTGGAGCTTCTTGCCCCACAAACGGTAGCAAAATAAATTCGGTCATGGCTGTATTCCCCTGAGCCAGAGACTGCTGTTGCAAATGCCGCAGTTTTTCTAAATGGTTAATTTGCTGCTCAGCCGTCTCAATGTGACCCGATAACAGGGTGCTGGTGGTGGGCATACCGAGGCGGTGGGCCTGTGACACTACATCCAACCAGGTGGCCGTATTAATCTTTTCAGGACAGAGGATTTTTCTCACCTGGTCATCCAAAACCTCCGCCGCTGTCCCCGGTAGCGAGCCTACTCCGGCCTCTGCTAACGCCTGGATCACCGTGGCAAAGTCTAGCTGGTCTTCGCGAGCAATAAATTGCACTTCTTGGGGAGAAAACGCATGGATATGAAGGCTAGGAAATGCGTCTTTGATGGTGGTAACTAATTTCTGGTAATACCCCAGGGAGCATCCGTCAATTTTTGCCGTAGGGTTTAATCCCCCCTGCATACAGATTTCGGTCGCCCCGGCCGCCACCGCCGCTGTCGCCTTTTCTAAAATATGCTCCCAACTTAACCAGTAGGAACCTGACTCCCCTTGATCTCGACGAAAAGCACAAAAACTGCAGTGTTGTTCGCAAATATTGGTGTAATTGATATTGCGATTGACAATAAAAGTAACTGTGTCCCCTGCCTGCTGCTGTCGTAGCTGATCTGAGGTGCTGCGAATGGCTTCTACCAGATCTGGATCGGTTTGGCGTAAAAGTTGAACCCCATCTTCTGGAGCTATATCCTGGCCGTCTAAGGCTCGGTCTAAAATGTTGGCTACGGTCGTGACGATTGGGATGGGCATTCTATTCGCGCTACCAAATGACAGGGGGATGAAAAGGCCTTTTGTATAGTTTATATTCTCTGATTTCTACCCACCTTTGACCCAATTTTGAGACTCCTATGATGCAGCTACTGGCCGGAGATGTTGGCGGGACCAAGACCATTTTGCGTTTAGTGTCCGCCGATGGTGATGTTCAAACAACGATCTATGAACACCGCTTTGTCAGTGGTGACTATGCTGACCTGGTGCCTATGGTTAAAGAGTTTCTCACTGCCACACCGGGGGGTGCCCAACCCCGAGCTGCCTGTTTTGCGATCGCAGGGCCAGTCACCAATAACCGCTCTCAGCTGACCAACCTGGCGTGGTCCTTGACCGGGGATCGGATCGCCGACGAACTAGGGCTACAAACAGTAGAGCTGATCAATGACTTTGCAGCGGTAGGCTACGGTGTCCTGGGATTAGTCAACGACGACCTATGTACGATCCAAACAGGCAGCCTCGATACCCAAGCCCCCATTGCCATTATTGGTGCCGGGACTGGTTTGGGTCAGGGCTTTTTAATTAACTGTGGTGGCCAGTATCAGGTGTTTCCATCAGAGGGAGGCCATGCTGACTTTGCCCCCCGCTCCGAACTGGAGTTTCAGCTGCTCCACTATCTGTTAGAAAAGCACTCAATTTCGCGGGTATCTGTGGAGCGGGTGGTCTCTGGCCAGGGCATTATCTCCATCTATCAGTTTTTACGCGATCGCAAGTTTGCCACCGAATCGGAAGAATTAGGTCAGATTGTTCGTAATTGGGAGCAGGGAGCCGGTCATCGTAGCGAATTACCTGACCCTGCCGCCGCTATTTCTAAAGCCGCCACCAGCGATCGCACCGCCCGCCGCACCATGGAAATCTTTATCGATGCCTACGGAGCCGCTGCTGGCAACCTGGCCCTGAAGCTTTTACCCTATGGTGGTCTCTATATTGCTGGGGGGGTGACGGCAAAAAATATGACCCTGATTCGCGACGGTAGTTTTCTCTCCGCATTTTGCCACAAGGGCCGCATGAGTCCGCTTTTGGACAAAGTGCCCGTACATCTAGTCACCAATCAGAGTGTGGGGTTGATTGGGGCGGCATTGCGAGCAGGGCAAATTGCATGATCCGCTTGTAGGGGCGTTGCGTGCCCCTACAAGCGGATCTTTTCTTCCCATACCTTTCCAATTTCCCTTTAGAACTTCTCGCTACAATAAGGGACTAATATACAACGACTAAGACTCTATGGCAGGTCATAGTAAATGGGCCAATATTAAGCGACAAAAGGCACGGGTGGACGCGGTTAAGGGCAAGGTATTCGCCAAACTGTCGCGGGAGATTATTGTGGCGGCAAAGTACGGCGGTGGTGACCCCGATGGTAATTTTCAGCTGCGTACGGCCATTGATAAGGCCAAATCAGCTGGGGTGCCCAATGACAATATTGATCGTGCGATCGCAAAAGGTACTGGCAAGCTAGGCAGCGATGGCAATCTAGAATCTATCCGCTATGAAGGGTATGGTCCTGGTGGTGTAGCTGTGTTGGTAGAAGCTCTTACTGACAATCGCAATCGCACAGCAGCAGATTTGCGAGCAGCCTTTAGTAAAAACGGTGGCAATCTGGGAGAAACCGGCTGCGTAGGCTGGATGTTTGATCAAAAAGGTGTAGTCGTCGTTGTGGGTGATCTGGATGAAGACACCCTACTAGAAGCGGCCATTGAAGGGGGAGCGGAGTCTTACGAGCTCACTGAAGTGGATGAAGATACTCCCGGTGCGGAAGTGTTTTGTCTTCCCAGCGATCTGGAGACATTGAGCGACCATCTCAAACTAGAGAGCTATCAGGTAAAGGACATTGAAGTCCGCTGGGTCCCTAGCAATACCGTCGATGTAACAGAGACAGATCAGGCAAAATCTCTTCTAAAAATGATGGATGCTCTAGAAGATCTTGAAGATGTGCAATCAGTCACCGCTAGCTTCGACATGAGAGAAGAGATTTTAGCCGCAGTTTTTTTAGAGAATTGAGTAGCATATTCTCTAAAAAAACAAGATCGTGTTTAACAGTAAGCATCATGTCAGACTCAACATTTTGAGCAAGAGCGTGAATGACAAAATGGTAGGTAATGCCAGATCTACCTTTAAAAGAAAAATGTCTGACCCCATAAAGCCCCCAGGGTCAGACAGCTCACCTGTAAAAACGCGCTTATACAAGCTTTAAATCATTCATCCAAATGCCCCCTCGGATGATGAGTTGTCTTGTACGCGTTCTTCAGAGTTGGTCTTATTTTCACCCGTGAGTTTATAAAAAAGCTTCCTCGTAAACACGTAAATTAGCCAGTTATTCCCCTGAATACCTTAGCCAATGTACGTATATTCACCACGCAGCTACCTTTCCATAGAGGCCTTACTACATCGCTGACGTCTAGTCGGCTACAGTAATCACATTCTCCTGATAAAGGGCAAGCAGTTTATCGAGCACCCCATCGATGGTTAAAGAGTCAGTAACAACTTCGATGGCATCGTCCGCCTGGCGTAGGGGAGAAATCTCTCGCGTACTATCTTTATAGTCTCGCTCGCTAATGGCTTTGGCCAGGTCTGCAAGTTCTGGAACAGCCTGACTTTGGTTAGCCAGGTCTCGCTGTCGCCGTCGCGCCCGCTCATCTACAGAGGCGGTCAAAAAGATTTTGAGTTCGGCCTCAGGAAATACATGGGTACCAATATCTCGACCATCGGCCACCACACCCCCTGCTAAACCATATTGCATCTGTTGTTTAACCAACGCCTGGCGCACCATTCTCTGGGCAGCTACTGCAGACACCTGGGCAGTCACTTCAGGGGTGCGAATAGCCTGGGTGATGTCTGTACCATTGACCCAAACCTTAGGAGGTTGAGGACCTTCATCAGACTGGGTAGCCACAAGTTTGATCACACACTTGGGTAACAGCTCAGCAACAGCAACCTCATCAGTGGGATCGCATCCCTGGGAGAGTACATACCAGGTCAACGCCCGATACATGGCTCCGGTATCGAGATAGAGCAGGCCTAACCGGTGGGCAAGCTGCCTGGCTACAGTTGACTTACCTGCTCCGGCTGGACCATCAATGGCAATAATAGGCTGTCTTGAACGTAATACAACGTTATCAATTAATCGGGTTGTCCCTACAAATGCTGCAACTGCCAACATACCAACTGTCTCGACTTTTTCTAGGGGTTCCAAAGTGTACGGATTAACCAGTTCTACGTACTGAAGAGTAACAGCAGATTCCGTTTCTACGGACTTAAAGACGACGCGAGCGAGCGAATGTTGCGATCGCATACCTGCTTCTTTGAACTGACGTTTGGCTCTCCTTAACCCCCGATAGAGTATAACTGCTTGTTGGCGTTCTTGAGCATCTAGATACTTATTTCGAGAACTCAGGGCCAGGCCATCCGCCTCCCGGACAATGGGGCAACTAATCACAGCTCCTGGCAGATTAAGGTCCCGCACCAACTGCCGAATAATCGCTAGCTGCTGGGCATCTTTTTGACCAAAATAAGACCGTTGTGGCCTGACTAGACTGATTAATTTAGTCACCACCGTTGTCACCCCGTCAAAGTGACCAGGGCGAAACTGGCCGCACAAAGTGTGGGCCAGAGCCGGTGGGGGTAAAACCTTTACCAGAAGGTCTGGATGTTTAAAGTTTGGACCATACAGTTCCAGCGCTGTCGGCGCAAAAATACAATCCACCTCTGCGGTTTCACACAGGCTGGCGTCCTGGTTTAGAGTACGAGGGTAGGCGGCCAAATCCTCGTCAGGGCCAAATTGAAGCGGATTGACAAAAATGCTGACGACGACTGTCTCGTTATCTCGTCGAGCCTGACGGATGAGACTCAAATGTCCTTCATGCAATGCTCCCATGGTGGGCACCAGGCCGATAGACCCTGGCTGCTGCTCTCGCCAACATTGCAGCCCCACTACAGTATTCAATAATCGCAAGACAATTCCCTAGCAACCTCGCCAGACACAAGGCTTAACCATAGCAGAACAATGCGGTGGTATTCCATGGAATACCACCGCATGCTAAAAACCTGGAGTTAGCAAGTAACTCAGACTAGCGCAGCACCTCAACCTGTACAGGACCAACGCCAGCCGACCGCAAACCGATGGCACCTGCAGCCGCAGCAGACAGATCAATAATACGACCGTGGCTGTAGGGCCCCCGATCATTAATACGGACAACCACCTGACGACCGTTATTTAAATTGGTAACCCGCACCTGCGTACCAAAGGGCAATGTTCGGTGAGCGGCCGTCATAGCGTACTGGTTAAAAGACTCACCACTGGCACTGGTGCGCCCGTGGAAGCCAGGGCCATACCATGAGGCCATACCGTTGTAGCTAGAGCGAACAGCAGCAACGCGCTGAGCTGGCGGTGGCGCAGGCCGACCTACCACATCTGTCACTGGCTCAGCCGTACCATCTCCCAGCAAACGCCTTAGACGGTTGGTCACCTGCAACACATCCTCGGCAGCATCCTCAGTGGAGTCAGGCAACTGAATTGTGTCACCGAGAGTAACCAGAGGACTGTCTCCAGCCATCACCTCAAAATTGCCATCATTCCAACGGGCAGTAAAAGATGATGCCTGCTCTTCCATAGCTACCAACTTGGCAGCCATAGCGTTAGCATCAGCAATCACGCCAGTGGCATCCTGTGATTGCACCCAGCCAGAAACAACATCAGTGGTCTCTGTAGAGTCAATGTAAGTTAGGACAGGAATATTCTGAATGTAAACCGTTGCGGCTTGCCGATTATTACGTTCGTGGGCATTAACGCGAACGGAGGTCGTCGACCGAAGAAGTGTTTGAAGCGTATCAGAGGGGGACGACTCTAAAGACTGATTGGTAACTGAAACCTCTACAGTTTCTGAATAGCTTGTATCTAAAACTTGGGCAGATGTTTGAGCATTAACCCCTTTAGCAAGGGGGACAGACGTAACCAGCAGCACAGAAGCTACCACACGACCAACAAAGCATTTATTCATAAACCAGATTGCACCAGGCATAAGCGCCTACATCGCAGAGCGAGAAGTGGCAAATTCAATCGATTGAACCGGGCAACTTCAGGATGACGATGCATCGCGAACAAAATAAAAAGGCAACGGGAGCTAATCTACCACGAAGGAATTGTGATTAAAATCAGCATTTTTGACCGTAAAAACAGACGAGCCCCCTGACGAATATTTTTATATTTTCTTCATCCAGGAGTGACACACTTGAATCCATAAGACTTATGGACAGTTTTACAGCTGTCCCTATAAAAGGATTAGTTTTCTAAAATTTATGTATGGCTTTTCAATGATTACAGATTATTAATAGATGCCAAGTAATATTGCATGGTTTTTCTGGCATTTGTTCCCTGGATTTGTCCAGTTTCCATGACTCACGTTCTTATTAGCATACACTTGATATCAGCGGGCAGGGTGATCGAGCCAGTATCGCTGACGGTGACTTAGGCACCTGTTTATCCCTCCCCGTAGCGTTGCCCACCGTCCACCAGTATCCTAAGGGATGCTGTTTCTTGGGATGTCTATGGATTATCGACAAGCAGGTGTAGATGTCGAGGCGGGACGGGCGTTTGTGCAAACTATTCGCAGCCTGGTGGAGGGCACCCATCGCCCAGGCGTATTGGGGGGGCTAGGCGGATTTGGTGGTTACTTTGAATTGCCCACCGGTTATCAACAGCCAGTTCTGGTGTCGGGCACTGATGGGGTAGGCACAAAACTCAAGCTGGCTCATACACTTAACCGTCACAACACAGTGGGTATTGACCTAGTGGCGATGTGTGTCAATGATGTGCTCACATCAGGGGCAGAGCCGCTCTATTTTCTAGATTATTTGGCGACGGGACAGCTGGCACCAGAGCAAATGACCCAGGTGGTGGCGGGGGTAGCTGAGGGCTGTCGCCAGTCTGGTTGTGCCTTACTGGGTGGAGAAACTGCTGAGATGCCTGGTTTTTATGGCCAGGGTGAATATGACATGGCCGGATTTTGTGTCGGCATTGTTGAGAAAAGTGCCATTTTGGATGGCTCCCAGGTGCAAACTGGCGATGTATTGATTGGGCTGCCCAGCAGTGGTGTCCATAGTAATGGCTATAGCCTGGTGCGCAAAATTATGGCAGAGGCCCCCCGCCAGAAAGGATTAGGAGATCCGTCTTTCGAGCAAACCATGGGATACCGCTGGGATGAATGCCCAGAAGGTCTTGGAGGTCAGTCCCTGGGGGAGGTGTTGCTGACACCAACGCAGCTCTATGTAAAACCAGTGCTGGCTGCATTAAAAGCAGGCATAAACATTCATGCCATGGCCCATATAACCGGTGGTGGGTTTCATGAAAACTTACCCCGCTGTTTAGAGGAAAATCAATCTATATATATAGAGACAGATAGCTGGCCCGTGCTACCCATTTTTAAGTGGCTGCAAGCAGCTGGCAACGTGGCTCCAGCAGAAATGTTTCATACATTTAATATGGGCATTGGGTTTGTGATTATTGTGCCTGCCGATCAAGCAAATGCTGCTATGATTCATTTTCCAACAGCCTATCCAATTGGTCAGGTGATTGATGGCTCTGGAGTGGTCACTGGATTGCCAGAACGTTAGGATACGTTGGGAAACATTCGGAGGAACAGATTTTGAGCGCTCGGACGAGTAGCTGGCAGCCAGCTGCGATCGCACTTGTGGCCATTGTTATCGGCCTGATTCTTACCAGCACCCTGGTGATAATCAACCCTGGTCAAGCCGGGGTTTTAAGCATTTTAGGAAAAGCCCAAAATGCGCCCCTGTTAGAAGGTGTCCACATCAAACCCCCATTGGTGTCCTTTGTGGATATCTATGATGTGACGGTTCAAAAATTTGAGGTACCCGCCGAAAGTTCTACCAAGGATCTGCAGGATCTGCGGGCTCGATTTGCCATTAACTTTCGGTTAGACCCCAGTACCATTGTCGAAATTCGTCGAAAGCAAGGCACCCTGGCCAACGTAGTAACCAAGATTATTGCCCCACAAACCCAGGAATCTTTTAAGATTGCCGCGGCCCGTCGAACTGTCGAAGAGGCCATTACTCAACGAACAAAGCTCAAAGAAGACTTTGACGATGCCCTCAGCAGTCGATTAGAGAAGTACGGCATCATTATTCTCGATACCAGTGTGGTAGATCTGTCATTCTCAGATGAGTTTGCTCGGGCAGTAGAAGAGAAACAGATTGCTGAACAAAGTGCTCGTCGAGCAGTGTATGTTGCACAACAAGCCGAGCAAGAGGCCCAGGCCGAAATCAACCGAGCCAAAGGTCG
>JBCCJR010000230.1:0-8216 GCA_039045805.1 Cyanobacteria bacterium P01_C01_bin.118 | reverse complement strand
GCTTGGATTCCCTAAAAACATCAAGGACAAAATCAGCACCAGGAGAACCTGGAGTAAGACCCGGAGGGAGGAGTTAAAAAATGAAAAGAAATTATTAAAAACGTCGAGGACGGCTGAGTCGGGAGAGGTGGCCCAGTTAAGAAACTCTTCTAGAAACTCATCCAGTTTGGGCAAGCGTAGCTGTCCAGGTAAACGGCTTTCGAGCTGGGCTAAGGTTTCTGAGAAATCTAAATCGCGGACGCCATTAACAATCAGATCAATCAGGAGGCTAAATTGCTCTACAAAGGGAGGTACCACCCCGAGAAAAAAGAGGGTGATGACTAAAAAGGTAATGCTGAGGACGATGGGAATAGAAAAACGTCGTGGGACGCCCGTTTGCTGGAGACGTCGGGCTAGGCTGTTGAGTGCGATCGCAAATACTATCGCCATAAACACCAGCAATAAAATTGCCCGGATACTCCAAAGGATATATAAAGTCGCTAAGATGCTGATCAGCCCAATCCATTCACCAAGCTTCACAAGGTACTCCTGCCTACTACCACAGCATTATCATCGCTTTTCCCGACCTACCGGTCGTAGGAAATGAGGCGATGCCGCCCATTCTAACCAACCGCATCGAAAATATCCTTTTTGCAAGAAAAATAGTTTCAGGATAAATCCCCATCTTGACTACACCTATACCCCAGTGGCAGCTTCCCCAGCTTGAACCGATGCCCACCGATTGGGTGGACGTCGTCCAAACGTTGGCTCAGTTGCCTAATTCTCCCCATCGAGCCGCTGAGCTGTTGTGGCAACGAGGAATTCGCACCGCTGAGCAGCTGACGGCATTTGTCAATCCCGATGCCTACGAACCTACGCCTCCTAGTGCGTTTGGAACCGAGATGGACCAGGCGGTGGAGCGTATTCTATACGCCTTAGAAACCCAGGAAACCGTCACCATTTGGGGGGACTTTGATGCCGATGGGATTACCTCGACGGCGGTGCTGTGGGACGGGCTGCGACAGGTTTTTGCCGCCGATAAACTCACCTATTTTATCCCTAACCGGTTGACCGACTCCCACGGTTTGTCCATCCACGGTCTGGAATCCCTTACCGCTAACGGCACCACCCTGGTGATTACCTGCGACAACGGCAGCACTAACCTGGCAGAAATCGCCCATGCCGCCACCCTGGGCATAGACGTGATCATCACCGATCATCACACCCTGCCCGAGCAGCGGCCTCCAGTGGTGGCCATTATTAACCCCCGCTACTTCGAGTCCCAACATCCCCTGGCTCATCTATCCGGTGTGGCCGTCGCCTTTAAGCTGGTTGAAGCTCTCTATGAACGGCTCACCCCTGAGCGTCCCCTGACAGAACTGACCGATTTAGTTGCTATTGGTTTGATTGCGGATCTGGTGCAGCTCAGCGGCGATTGCCGATACCTGGCCCAAATGGGAATTCGACAGCTGCAAACCCATCTAAAAACCGATCATCCCATCCGTCCTGGAGTGGCCAAGCTGCTGCAACTGTGTCGGCGCACCGGCGATCGGCCCACTGACATTTCCTTTGGTATTGGTCCCCGGATCAACGCCGTGAGTCGCATCCACG
The DNA here is from genome assembly GCA_039045805.1 of Cyanobacteria bacterium P01_C01_bin.118. GTDB lineage: Bacteria > Cyanobacteriota > Cyanobacteriia > Phormidesmidales > Phormidesmidaceae > Leptothoe. The sequence goes on along the minus strand of JBCCJR010000230.1, from coordinate 6,626 downwards.
GCGACGCCCAATTTTGTGTAGATTTGCTTACCAGTCAGGACCCGGAACATTGTCATACCCTGGCCCAACAGACCGAACTGGCAAATACTCGCCGTAAGGCGTTGCAAAAAGATGTCCATACCCAGGTACTGCAGCGGTTGGCAGCTTTGGATATGGCAACGGCGCAGGTGATTTTGCTGGCCGATGCCCAGTGGCCGACGGGAGTATTGGGCATTGTGGCGGGGCAGGTGGCCCAGGAATATGGCAAACCGACGATTTTGCTTACTATCGATGGCGAGGTGGCGCGGGGCTCGGCCCGTTCGGTAAACCAGATTGATCTCTATCAGCTGGTGGTGGACCAGTCCCATTTACTCTCCAGCTTTGGTGGTCACCCCTTTGCCGCAGGAATGACATTGCCACTGGAGAACATTAACCTGTTTGCCGATGCCCTCAACCGTCAGCTGCGACAGGTGGGTACTTCCTCCGGGCCAACAATCCGTGTGGATCTGGAGATAAGCGTGTGTGAGCTGGGGAAGGACCTATTTCAGCAGCTAAACCTGTTGGAGCCCTATGGCATGGGCAATCCGGTACCGCGATTATTAATTCGCAATGCCTGGTTTGACAATACCTGGCACCAAAAGATTAAGGACCCGGTGTCAAAGCGCAAGCTCCGGTTTATCAAGACTCACTTTCTCCTCAAGGATGAGACATCTACGGCTGGCTTTCCGGGGCTATGGTGGGGCCATTACAAAGACGACCTTCCCGTGGGGCGGTGTGATGTGGTGGTGGAGCTGGATTTTAATGCCTATTCGCGGCAGAAAAAGCCCCAGTATGGAGGTTACGAAGTACGGCTAATTGATGTGCGGTCTGTCGAGGCTGATGGGGAGGTAGCAATGCCGATTCAACAGGTGATTGACCGTCGTGCCCAAGTAGCTGAGGATTTGCCCAATGCCTTGGTGGTGACTCAATGTCCCACCACATGGCAGGACCTGCGCCCCTGGTTTCATCAGGCTACGCAGCAGCAGACGCCGCTGGTACTGGCCTACCATAATCCTGAACTCCGTTCTGCGGTGGAGGTGTGGAAACAGCTGGTGGGTGTAGCCAAGTATTTGGCGCGGACAGATACGAGGGTGACAGTGGTGCAGATGATGGCGCAGCTAGAGCTAGGAGAGGCGTCACTGAGAATTGGTTTGGCAGCTCTAGAGAGTTTGGGATTTCGGGTTAGGGAGAATGAGGCCGCAGAGCTTAGCGATAGCCGGGGGGATCTGCAGTCGTTGTCGCCAGCTGCGACAATTACGCTTATGTATGATGCTGACTGGGCCGCTCCAATAGGACAACAGCAGGCAAGATTACGATTATTTTTAGCCAGTTTTGAGGAAGAACAATTTCAGCGTAAGTATTTTTCTGATGTACCGGTGAGTATTGCCCAGACAGTGATGGGAGAATAGAGTCTGCTAAAAGCTGCTGGTGCTCTAAAGAGAGACTTTTATGTGGGGTTGGTAATCAGCAATTCTCTTTTGTCGTCCGATAACAAAAACCAACTCACAGTTTCTTCAGTCTTTTCTCGGGCAATGTAGAGCTCAAAGGGGCCAGATTCTTTTTTTTCTCGGCTGGTTAGCTGGATGATGGCTTGGTAGGTGCCCTGTATATGAAAAACATCCTTGTCTTGAGCTTCGCGCAAAGTGACGTCTACCTGACGTAGCTTAAAGTTGGGTAGCTGGGGTACTTGGGGAGCCAGATGGTTAATTAATAACTGCTGGGTTTGGGCCATTTTTAGGGCCAGACCCCGTTCTATGACTGACTGGGGTGGAACAGCGCTAAAACTGCTGCAGGCTTGTAGCAGTAGCACCAGACAAAGTAACCATAACCAGCGTAGACCCATCGTTATCTATCCACAGCGAATGTATATCTGCTCTATTATCCAAACTTTTGCTTGGCCTGCTCGTAGACTTCCACGGTAATTTCTGTGGCCCCGGCTTCTAGGGCAAACTTTTCGATTTTCTTCCGAGCCGCTGGACGGACAAAAAATGGAATTTCCTTCAGACGAGCTTTGGCTTCAGCGGTCCATTCAATGGTGGCACTCATGGGGATATAGATACACGACTCTTTCACTGTACCGGTAAAAAATCGCTTAGAAATGAAATATCCTGAGAAATTGCGCGGATCAAAACAACAATCTCAAAAAATTAGAGAGCTTATCTAATTGTCCTCAAGCACCAAGCGAAACCCAAATAAAATGTGGCGTGACTCTACAGGCCGATCATGCTGATAAGCAGCCCGACAAAAACCAGGAAAATCATCCCAGCTACAGCCCTTGAGTAAAACTTCAGCTCCACCTCTGGTCAGAGTGCTCGTATACTCAAATACGTTTCCTGCCATATCCTCGATGCCATAAGTACTCTGGCTCAGGGGATAAGTCCCCACTTCACTGGTGCCATAGGGACCATTTTTTGCCCAATTTGTGCCCTGATCGCGCCACTCGCTACCCCAAGGAAAATAGCGCCCATCGGTCCCCCGCGCTGCCTTCTCCCATTCCAACGCGGTTGGTAGCCGATAGTTTATGCTGTCCTGCTCAGACCGCCATGCTGCATAGGCGACTGCATCTTCATAGGACACTAGTACCACCGGATGGTTGGCCTGCTCTGTCGGATACTGGTCTCCCTGCCATAGGTAGGGCTCTACATCACTGTAGGGATGCACCAAAAAGCCCTGCTCCTGATACTCCGCTGCTGAAATTCCTGGTAGCCGATGCCCTGTCGCTTGTACAAACGCCTGATAGTCTGCATTGGTAACCAGGTTCTTGGCCATACAAAACGATGGCAAAGTCTCCGTGCGTCTGCTGGGTTCCCGCTCAAACCACTTGCGCTGACGATAGCCCGCTTCGGCTTCGGCCACATCATCCGAGGAGTTGGCAAACCCTTCTGCGCTGATGCGATAGGCGTAGTCTCGTTCGGTGAGATCGCTACCCGCAATAAACTCGCCTCCATCCACATAGACAAATCCCGGCACTGTCTCACAAGTAGTTTGTGTAACCTCGGACTGAAGCGTTGATTCAGCAGAAAGCATCTGACAACTTACCAGTAGAGAGACGAACAACAGACTCAAGTTTCTGAAGCTGGCCATAACGATTCCTCTTTGCCGCTGGGTTAAATCGTAATCCATAAGCCTGAGAATGGCCTGTGAATGGACATTAAGGGGGTGGTCGTATTTCAGCTTCCTGATTGTTCTAAGCTAAGTTGACCATTAAAAACTTTGGCACTATCTTGCCAGGCAATGTCGAAATCCCATGGGCTTATTCGTTATAGAAGTAGAGCGTGGGAAAAATGTGCCACTGCTCTGCTGATCTATCACGTAATTTATCACGCGTTAACCCTATGAAATACGCAATTTTGGTCTACGAGACGGAACAGGATTTTGCTACTCGAGATCAGCATATGCCTGCTTACAATGCTTACTCCCAAGCACTATCAGAAGCCGGTGTCCTGACTGGCGGTGCGGCCCTACATCCTGGTCACACTGGTTCTACTGTTCGGCTAAAAGATGGTCAGCGTCAGGTGCAAGATGGCCCCTACGCTGATACCAAAGAACAACTGGGGGGATTCTTTCTAATTGATGTGCCCGATCTAGACAGTGCATTAGACTGGGCTGCCCGCTGCCCGGCAGCTGGTCTCTGTGCCGTTGAGGTGCGTCCGCTGTTGGTTATGGATCAGAACTAGGAGGCTGCTATGAAACTGTATTATTTTCCACCTTCACCCAATTCCCGTAGAGCCCAAGCTGTTGCTGTTCATCTAGAACTGCCCGTTGAGCTGGAGTTAATTAATCTTCCCCAGGGCGATCAACGCACGGCAGAATTTCTCGCCCTTAATCCCACCGGACGTATTCCTGTTCTGCAGGACGGTGATTTTGTTTTGTGGGAATCCAATGCCATTATGCAGTACCTGGCCAGCCAGGTTTCTACACCACTATGGTCCGATGACGCACAACAGCAGGCCGATATTATGCGCTGGCAAAGCTGGCAGCTAGCCCACTGGTCGAGAGGCTGTCAGCCGATTCAGTTTGAGCGGTTTGTTAAAAAAGTGCTGGAACTAGGAGACCCGGATCCTCAAGTAATAGAAGAAACAACGGAAATCTTTCATCAGGAAGCGGCTGTATTAGATGCTCACTTAGCGGATAAAGACTATCTAGTGGGTAATACGCTCACTCTGGCAGACTTTTCCGTGGCCAGTGACTTAACCTATGCTGCGGTTGCCCAGTTCCCGCTGGAGAAGTACACTCACATCCAGGCCTGGTATAACCGGATTGAGGCACTGCCTGCCTGGCAACAAACAGCGCCACCTAGAGGGTAAACGCTATGGATGCACGTCGAGTGGCAGAACTGGCAGCACGAAATTCCTATGGTCGCTTGGTAGCCTATTTGGCGGTGCGATCGCAAGATATTTCCGCTGCAGAAGATGCCCTCGGCGATGCTTTTCTCAAAGCCCTTAATACCTGGCCAGACAAAGGCGTTCCCGACAACCCTGAAGCCTGGCTACTGGTGACCGCCAAGCGACGACTAATCGACATTGCCCGGCGGTCTCAAACCTACACCAAATTACTCAACACCCTAAATCTCAGCGGAGTAAAAACCCCTGATTCGCCTGAAGAAATATCTTTCTCTGATGAGCGCTTAAAACTTCTGTTTATCTGTGCTCACCCGGCTATTAATGTGGCCATCCGCACGCCGCTGATGCTGCAAACCGTAATGGGCTTAAACGCCGCTCAAATTGGGTCTGCTTTTTTAGTGGCACCAACAACAATGGGCCAGCGACTAGTGCGAGCCAAAGCCAAAATCCGGGATGCTCGTATTCCCTTTAGGCTGCCTAACTCTCAGGAATTACCCGACCGTTTAGAGGCTGTTCTAGCAGCTATCTATGCTGCTTATACCACTGGCTGGGATACTGTAACAGGGGGTGATCCGCGCCATAAAGGTCTGGCTGATGAGGCTATTTGGCTAGCGCAGCTATGCGTACAACTATTACCAGAAGAACCGGAAGCCAGAGGTCTGTTAGCCCTGATGCTTTATTGTGCATCCCGGCGCGAGGCTCGACGGTCATTCACAGGAGACTATGTACCCCTATCGGAACAAGATACAGCCTTATGGGCTCAACCAATGATTCGACAGGCAGAATGTGAACTGAATAAAGCCTCCACCTGTGGAAAGCTGGGACGATTTCAGCTGGAGGCGGCGATTCAGTCAGTGCATGCCCAACGGGCAGTGACGCAACAAACAGACTGGGAGGCGTTGGCGCAGTTGTACACCGGATTAGTCCACATATCGCCAACGATAGGAGCAAGGCTGGGACATGCGGTGGCTATTTTAGAAACTCAGGGTGCTCAACAAAGCTTAGAATTGCTTGATGTTATTCCTAGCAAAGCAGTTCAGACCTATCAACCCTATTGGGCACTGCGAGGGCATTTGTTAACACAATTGGGAGAGAATGTTGCCGCTCAACAAGCCTATAGTCGCGCCATTGGTTTAACCGAAGATGCTGCCATTCGAGAGTTTCTGATGAGAAAAGCGAAACTTGTTGATCTGTAAATGATTTAGACAGCCTTATCCTGAGATAATTCTAAGTCTCCTCGCCAATGGAGATTTTTTCATTTTTAACCCTGGGCCTCAAAAATATCTTCTCGTAATTTTGCAGTCCCATCGGCTTGCAATACCCACAGCTCTTTATGAATTAACCCATGGGCTTTATTCATTTTCCACTGGGAGGTGAGAACAGCGGTTGTTGCATTGAGAACTTCAATTTTCGGGTCGATATACTCCACATCGGCAAACCCGTCATTAATCAATTGTTGCCAAAAACTCTGAATTTTGTCATGTCCCGTAAATGTGCCAAAGGGAATTGCCTGCATAGTGGCAGTTGCTTCATATTGGGCGGTGCAACCCTCAGCGTCTTCGGCATTAAAGGCTACTTTCCATCGTGCGCTCGCTTCATTAACAGCAGCGATTAGGGATAAATTTTGGGTGTTCTGACTCATTAGGTAAGGTCCTGTGCGATGACACTACACTATTTAAATTACTGATTCTCAAACTGAAAAAATAGTGTCAAAATCGACTTATCTGATGTCATTTCTGACAATCTATGAGCCAGCAGATTACGATTGGTCTTTTAATGTATCCTGGTGCCCAGCTATCGGCGGTTTATGGGTTGATGGATCTGTTTTTTACAGCCAATCGGATTGCCATGGAGCATACTCCCCGTGCCGTGTTTCCCGTGTCGGTTAGTCGTTGGCAATTAGACCTAACATCAGGTGCTATAGAAGGCTTAGATGACAACAATGTGCCAAATCAGCTGACAGTCGTGATTATTCCGCCTAATCTCGAAAGCCAGGGGAAAGATGAACCAGAGACCGCAGTGCTGGATTGGCTAAAGGTACAACATAGAGGTGGAGCAGTTGTTTGTTCTATTTGCACAGCTGCCTTTGTACTGGCTCGGACAGGGCTGCTGGATGGCCGTCCTGTTACTACCCATTGGGCCTTAAAGGATGCATTGGCAACTCAGTTTCCTGCTGTTCATGTACAGACCGATCGAATGGTAATTGAGGATGGCGATATCATCACTGCTGGTGGTGTCACGGCATGGATTGATCTTGGGTTACGG
>JBCCJR010000229.1:0-8219 GCA_039045805.1 Cyanobacteria bacterium P01_C01_bin.118 | reverse complement strand
TAGACAGAACTCTGTATTACTTACCTAAATTTAGATACTTCTGAATTTAGGTACCCTTCTATATCTAAACCGAAGCCCCCGTAATCTTCTTTAGGGATTATGGGGGCTTCTTATTTGATGGGAGTTATGGCTGTGCGCCTATATGAGGTATGTAGCATCTTGTGGAGATCTACTATTCAGAGGATGCTACAGTCCCCTACTTAATAGAATGTTGAACACATCAAAAATCAACAAAAGTCAAGAAAGGTAATTACATTTCTCTAAGGTTTGATGTTTGCTAACACGTCTGCTGATATCTGGTAAATATCATGCTCAAAGGCGGATCAGCCACTAAGATTCAAGCAATATAAGTACAGCAGGCAAGCGCACGCTTCCTACTAGCGATAGGGATACTTTTATAACAAACCGACCCCTGAGGATTTGTGCCTCAGGGGTTATTAAATTTAAAGGGGCAGGAAAATATCCATAAAAAACACTTTGATGGTTGGATAATCTGCGGCACGGCAGAGAATTATCCCTTAGGGGTAACTCTAGCTTTTGAGTAAAATTAGGGATGGTGATAAAGTTTTTGTAGTATTAAGGGATCTGTCTGAGGCAGTTTGAAAGAAAGAGTGCCATGGTGAAGAGTCCTACTTGATGCTAATAAAACTGAGGAGGAGATGTCTGTAGATCTTCGGATCGAACTATTCATAAGATGCCGACCCTATTGAGAATGGATATTTCAGTATTTCCCCCCTGATTGCTCGCTGCAGATACACTCAATAGCCTTCTTGAAGATTGGCTACCTAAGTAGTCGTAAAATGAAGATTTTGGAGCTCAGAGAATTTACGGAAGCCAGGTATAAATAGCTCGAAAACCAGTCTCCGTAAGTTTTAAGGTCGCTAAAAAAAATATGCAAACTCCATTGAATATGGGAAATATATATTTCTTAATAGTCAATATGATTTTCCCCAGAGATTTCCTCAGGTTTTCCACATGACCTGAGAAGTTTTCCACAGATCTCTACGAAAAAAAGCTAAGTTCAAAGCTTCTGTGGAAAATATTTTCTGTATGGGGATCGGGTCAAGTGTGTAAATGAAAGTAACAAAAACATCGACTTAACCCCTATCACTTCGTTGATTCAAAATTGTTGTTAGAAAAATCTAAAGAACGGAAAGCATTGCCAATTCTTTGCGGCTCCTGCAGAATGAAGCTCCACTCACCCGTAAGTGACCTAGAAATTTCTTCCTTGTACTGCGTTCAGGGTGCAGTTAACAGACTAGTTAGCAACTATTGGACAAGGGTAATTACTAGGCCACATTTGTTAATTTTTTACATTTTTACATTGTTGAGGGAGCTTTTGATTCGATGACTCCAGTTACAGCCCCAGTCACTGTCAGCCTTATGGTGGAAATTCCTGAAAGTCTCCATTTATCGATTCAAGACTATCTAGAAGATCATGAAATGTGGAGCCAAGAAAGAATGATGCAGGCAGCACTTTCTTTATTTCTATTGCAAAACGGTGTGAATCAACCTCATATAAATAGTCTCTATCTGGATAGTTTGTTTGGTGGTTGTGCCGCATAGAAGAGACTCAGCTCCGTCCGACGATTTGAGTATTGTTTGGCTCTATTCCCGCTAAACTTTTACCCCCTTGGACAGCCTGCCTATGTCCAACCCGGGACAGTCAGTCTGGCAGGGATTTCGAGGTTAAAACCTTGGCTCGTCTCCGAGGTGACGGTAACTCAAGCATCTGGTCTAATACGGTTTGAAACAAATTGGGATGTGACAATTTAAAGAGACGTTCGGCGGCGGTTGAGCCATCGGCTCGTTTGAGATCAAAATTATGAATCACGGTGAGGACTTTCAATTGCCGAGTCGATAGCCCTCGTCGATTGTGATGGACTTGAGTCAAATAGCCATTCCGTCCCTCTACAGCTGATGTTGTGCGCTGAAATTTGGTGACCATATCTTGCGCCCATTCAACCCAATGCAGATAGTCCTCATCTGATAGGGTCTGTGTAACAGGATGAGTTTGCAAAGTCATTTGGGCGTGCTGATAAGCGTGTTGATATTGGAGCTTGAGTGCAGGCGTGTCGGTGCGTTGAGTTTGAGTTTGCCAGTAGCATAGGGGCAATAGGATTCGGGTAATCCAATCTGTCATTAGTGTGCTTACGGATTGGGAGTCCAGGGTCTGAGAAACCCACTGCCACCAGAGGTCAACCACCGCTGAGAGATCACCCACTTGTCGGCTGAATTGGTCAATCCCTCCGGGGGCATCTTTGAGTTGGTGGTCTTTTTTGAACTGTTTAAGAGCACTGACCCGTTGTGTTAGTTTTTCGCTGACCTGTTGAGTGGTCTGAGCGGCGTGGGTACACACATCGAAAGGATGTAGGGCTAAACTAATATGCATGATATGCTCACGAAAGTCAGCTTGGGCTTGTTGAACGCGAGTGAGTTCTGTGTGAATCGCCTGAGTGATTTCATGAGCTTGGGTTTCCAGTCCTTTGCCATCTCGAAGACGACGTTTCAGATGAAGCGACCGATGGTCCAATTCCAACGCTAATCCTCGCGTCAATTTCCGCATGGCATGAAATAAATAGGCGATGCTGGGACAGTCTAACTCATTCAAGGCAAGCTTGATTAGGGCTTTGTCTCGGTCATTGACACAGTAGTGAATACGACCACTCCAGTCTTGGAGCATGGTTTCAAGGGAGGTTTGCCAGGTTGTATAGCGATGATCCTCCACCTTGTCCTCGACCAGGAGATAGCCTGAGCTCAACTCCATCATGACCAAAACAGTTTGGTCAAACCACGTCTCATCAACGCCTACACAGATAGTAGGTAGTGATTTACATGCCTGATGTAATCGCTCTTGTTGTTCCGTTTGATACGTCAAAATCTTCTCTTCTAGACTCTGTTGAATCTTACGTAATGATGATACAGAAACACCCACATGACGCTGAATGCGAAGAGTATAGAAGAACTCGCTCAAACTCTCTAATCCCACCCCTCGTTTGATGCCAAAGATGCAAATAGCGGCAACTACCAATCGTTTTAACCACTCATCGCCAGCCCCCGTATCCCAGAATGGCGATTCTGGATGCTGATGCCGCTGCTTTAATGCCTGCTGATGGCGATGGATACTGCTTTTAGGAATTCCCGTGGCAGCTGCAATATCACGAATGGGTTGCCCACAGGACTGGGATATCGTGGTAGATATTCGTTGACGTCGTTGACGTATAGTGTCATCGTATCCTTGATTTTGGTTGTGAGGATACGATATGTGCCCTAGCGGTTTTTATCGCAGGGCTTTTTCTAGATTAAGGGATGGTTTTGTCCCGCCTTAGGTGGATGGCCGCTGTCCTAATTTCAGGATGCTTGGGCGAAATGAACAAGTTTTAGCTGCTAAGTGGGATAACTTTTCGCTTCCTGGGAGGCATGTCGGGGTGGGTTAGCCGCTGACACCAGCGATTAAACTCATCCGTCTACTTGAAACTTAGTTTAACGCCATGGATTTAACCAATTCAACAGAAAAGTTTTGTCCCTATAACGAGCCTGTGGCAGCTTAGAGACTAATGACAAATACGCGCGATCTCACTATGACCGACACCAGCCAATATGTAACTGAATATTTGAGGTAAGCCACTGGTTTGACCAGTGAGACCAGAAAAGCTTTGAGCGTTGCGGCAGTAAGGTTCCTCCTACGGCATCACAGCCGTGTGAAACCATAGGAGAAAGCACAATGTCGAATTTGTATCAAAGCCTTTCACATTCGAAGTGGGATTGCAAGTACCACGTGGTATTTGTGCCTAACTATCGGAAGAAAGCAATATTTGGAGATATTCGTCGGCATCTGGGACCAATTTTTTCATGAATTAGCGCGCCAGAAGGAGTGTTTGATCGTTGAAGGTCACCTGATGCGAGATCATGTCCACATGTGTATCTCGATACCGCCAAAACACGCTGTGTCGTCAGTGATCGGGTTTATGAAGGGCAAGAGTGCGCTTGCGATAGCGCGTCAATTCAGTGGAAAATAACGAAATTTCAATGGTGAGAACTTTTGGGCAAGAGGCTACGCGGTATCGACCGTGGGGTTTGAAGAGGAGGCTGTACGCCGCTATATACGAGAACGGGAGGGAAATGACGCGAGTGGTCGGTTCTAAGCCGAGAGGTTGATATAGGTCGCCCACCCTGGGGTGGCCACATTCATCAAGCCACCCGCTCATGCGGGTGGTGTCTGACGTGTGCCGGGCATGTGCCCGCACTAGGAGGTGAAAGTCCTCTGCCAACCTGATGGAGGTGAAGGCTAGCGAAGCGCAAGGGCGATATCGTGAGGTGTGGTCTGAAGGAAGCGTGGAGCAAAGGTACGAGCCGACGAACAGAAACTGGATAAAGAGGCGTGAAGGTCGGACGAGTTGGCGTTAGACAACAAAGTCCATATCCATCAAGGACCGGCAACGTAAATCCAGCGGTTGTGTACTGAAAGTGCGTGTACTTACCCCGGGAGGTCTGCAATTGGTTCGTCACCCCTTGGTGGCATCCACCGGGAGCGAACTGAAGGATAAGCAATTGTCCTTGACCTGGTTGCAGAAATCAGCAGCGGGCATAGTAGGCCAATCAAGCCGAAGGCCCCAACGGTAAAGAGCGGTAATCGGACCTGAATCTTATGAGTAATTCCCCAAGGCAGACAATTCACAAGAGGATTTCCCTTCGACCAATTTCGGTGAAGCCAGAAGGAATCGAAGGAACAGCTGATTTACTCATAGCGAGGACGCCTTCTGAGAGCCCGATGTTTGGAGAAACGTTGATGGAGGAGATTTGTGAGCGAAGCAATCTAGAGCAAGCCCTGAAACGGGTCGTGGGGAATCAAGGAGCTTCAGGCGTTGATAGCATGTCGACAGAGGAGCTACCGGAGTACCTCAAAACCCATTGGAGTAGGCTCAAGAAACAACTGTTTCAAGGGACGTATACTCCTCAACCCGTCAAGCGAGTGGTGATCCCTAAGCCCAGTGGTGAGGGGACTCGCAACCTTGGCATACCCACAGTGGTCGACCGTTTTATCCAACAAGCAGTGCTTCAAGTGCTGCAAGGGAAATGGGATGCCACGTTCTCTGACTCCAGTTACGGATTCCGCCCGGGTCGTTCGGCCCATCAGGCAGTGGAGCAAGCGCAACAGTATCTGCAAGCAGGGTATGAGTATGTGGTGGACATCGATCTGGAGAAATTCTTCGACCGAGTGAATCACGACAAGCTCATGAGTACCTTAGCGAAACAGATAGCAGACAAGCGAGTGCTCAAACTAATCCGGTCATATCTCAATGCAGGTGTGATGGAGAAAGGGTTGATGAGTACCCCGGAAACCGGTACACCTCAGGGTGGTCCCCTTTCACCTTTCTTATCCAATGTAGTTTTAGATGAATTGGATAGGGAATTGGAGAAGCGAGGACATCGGTTTGTGAGGTATGCGGATGATTGCAACATATACGTTTGCAGTCACCGTGCCGGAGACCGTGTGATGGAGAGCATTAGCCATTTCATCACCCATCGTCTCAAGCTGACAATCAATCAGCACAAGAGTGCGGTGGCCCGACCGCAGGAGCGGACGTTTCTAGGCTTCAGTTTTACGGAAGGTCGATATCCCAATCGGAAGAAAGTAGCGCCTGAATCCCTCAAACAATTTAAGCGACGGGTGCGTCAGTTGACTCGCCGCAGTCGCCAGATTAGTTTTGAGGCACGGATATCACGACTATCGGTCTACCTTCGAGGCTGGAAAGCCTACTTTGGTATAGCCGAAACTCGATCTGTTTTCAGAGATCTGGATAGTTGGATTCGTCGTCGGTTGCGGTGTGTCCTATGGAAACAATGGAAAACCTATCGACGACGGAAAGAGGGACTTATGAAGTTAGGTGTTGAGGCTTCTTTGGCTGCAGCAACAGCCTGGAGTAGCAAAGGCCCCTGGCGCATTTGTCATTCTCCTGGTGTCCAGATAGCGCTGTCCAACAAGTATTTCGATGGAATCGGTCTTCCTCGACTCCATGCTTAATTCGAGCATTCAACGATACCGAACCGCCTTGGTACGGACCCGTATGCCAGGTGGTGTGGGAGGGGGGAATCGTGAGGTTTCTCCCTATCCCGATTGCTGTGATCACCCATCGGGTAAAATCAGGACACACCGAGGGTTACGAAGAATGGATTAAGGGCATTTCTGCAGATGCTAGACAATTTCAGGGGCATCTAGGCGTTAACACTTTACGGCCACAGCCGGGGGCGAGCTCCGACTACGTGATTGTGCTTCAGTTTGACGCCTGCGCCAACCTCAATGCCTGGCTTAATTCAGATATTCGCAAAGGTTGGATTGATTGGGTCCAGCCGCTAATTCAAGAAAAAGAATCAGTACAGGTGTTGACCGGATTAGAATCCTGGTTTCAACTGCCCAAACAAGCAGCAGCCCCTGTACCAAAGCGCTATAAATAGGCAATTTTAATTTGGGTAGGTGTGATGCTCGTGTCCCTATTTGTGCAGCCGTTACTGGCTCCCGTGCTGCAATATTTGCCCTGGCTTCTGCGGGTGGCGGTGAGTGTTGCCATCACGGTAGTGCTGCTGTCCTATGTGATTATGCCGCGTCTAACGCGGTGGTTTAAGGGCTGGTTGTTTGCTAGCTAAATAATGGGTTAACAGGAGGGGTTTAATGGGTTTCTTTCAGGTATTGGAGATAACATGTTGTCACTGGTGGCGACAACTATGGACAGCAACAAGTATAGGAACAGCAATAGTGCTGTCATCAGCATCAGCCGGGTTTGGGGCCGAACGGATTGAGTTTTTTGTGGGTCCATTTGAGCCTACGATTTGGGTTGAGGATTTAGAGGTGCTCGCCCAAGATGGCACTGTTACGGAACGCTTTAGTGGTCTGGCAGACAGATTTGATGACCAGGAGTTGCGATCGCTAAGAACATTCTTGAACGCATCCCTAGACGTAGACCTGATTAGTATCTCTCAAGCCTCCTATTGGCAGGTGGGCGAACGGTTTTTAGACCGTATGGGACAAGTCGTTCAAACTGATAACTTTCTCAATGGTTCACGTGCCCTGCGAGCAGTGCTCATTGCAGCAGCAGCGGATGGGGATAGTATCACTGTGTTGGAACTACTCCAGGAGTATCCGCTGGATGTTATCCAGTTGGACTTCCCCCTAATGCAGCAAATTATTCGAGAATACCAGCGCTTCTTTGCAAACCGCGAGACCACAGTTGCTCAATTGCGGACCATAGACGATACCAGAAACCGACCGTTGTTGACCACAGGATTACAACCTACTCAAACCGGTCCGTACTCCTGGCAACAGGAAACTCTCAATTTTCAAAATCCGTTGCGGGACGGTGACATTCCCTTTGATGTTTATCTACCGCAAACGGCTCCGCTGTCGGATGTGAATGCGGCAGCATCAGTTCCCATAATTGTCTTCTCACACGGTGTTGCCTCAGGCCGTCAGGCATTACGCTATCTGGCTCAACACCTAGCATCCCATGGCTATGCTGTTGTGGTTCCACAGCACTATGATGACAATCGCAAGTATTTTCAGTTCTTAGCCGGTATCGAAAATCCCCTAAACCCCATTACGTTGATCAGCCGTCCCCAAGATATTTCAAACTTATTGGATAAGCTGGAACAGCTGGCTAATACCCGCCAAGGGTATAGCCAACTCGCTCTCGATAACGTTGGCGTGCTGGGGCATTCCTTGGGTGGGTTTACGGTACTTGCCGCTGCTGGCGCAGAGCTTAATTTTGAGCTGGTCATGCAAAACTGTTCCATCGAAGATCGCGATCGTCCCTCCCTCAACCCATCTCTTTTAGTACAGTGCGACCTCACCGATCTGTCTGAGCAAGCCCCCTTTCAGTTACAAGATGAGCGCATTCAGGCAGTCTTTGCCCTCAACCCTCCCACCAGTTTGTTTTTTGGCGAAACTGGTCTAGCTCAATTAGATATTCCCACTCTAATGATGGCAGCAACAGCAGATATTGTTGTTCCAGCTATTCCTGAGCAAATTGAGCCTTATCGAGGGTTACAGGTTGAGGAACGATATTTAGTGGTAATGGAAAATGCGTTAGTGTCACGAGGTTTTCGCCATTGCCTAGTGTCGGCTGAAATAGTTCAAAGTAGGGACTTACAGCCATTAAGGGTGCCTACGTATGACGATCCAAGACCGGGAAGCGCAAATCCTACGAGTCAAAGCAAGCAGTTTC
>JBCCJR010000228.1:0-8223 GCA_039045805.1 Cyanobacteria bacterium P01_C01_bin.118 | reverse complement strand
ATCAGCACCTTTGATTCAGCTCCATTGGCACTTCAAGAGCTCTCTAACGGTAATGCTGATGCCGTGATCAATGATGCACCGGCTACCTTGGATGCGATCTCGACCGGCAATATCGGCGGCGTTAAAGTAGTGGGTGAACTGATTACCGAAGAGTTCTACGGCATTGCGATGCCCCAGGATTCCCCCAATGTGGAGGCCTTAAATAAGGCTCTGGCAGAACTGTTAACTAACGGCACCTATGACGCCATTTATGAAAAATGGTTTGGTACTGCCCCCGTTGGGACGCTGCCTGAAGCTGCTTTTTAAGAAATAGGATAAATCTTCAAATTCCATGGAAGTGGACCACTTCCATGGAATTTGAAGAATAATCTGAGTCTCTATCGATTCATATACAACAGCACGCCCCTTCACGGGACCTCATATAGAGGACCTAAAAACGTGGAATATATCATTGATGCCCTACCCGCCTTATTACGAGGTGCCGTAACCACAATACAATTAACGGCCTTTGCTATCTTCTTTGGCTTTATCGGCGGTACTTTACTGGGAACTGCAAGACTGTCAAAATTTTGGCCCATTCGCCTACTGACCCGCGTCTATGTCGAATTTTTTCGCGGTACTCCGCTTTTAGTACAAATATTCTGGATTTACTTTGGATTCCCAGCTCTCTTCAAAAGTCTAGGTTTAGACTTTACGTTTGACCGGTGGGCAGCAGGTGTATTGGCCCTTAGTCTAAATTCGGCAGCCTACATTGCTGAGATTGTCCGAGGTGGTATCCAATCGATCGATCGGGGACAATGGGAAGCCGCTTCAGCCATGGGTCTTAACTCACTTCAAACCATGCGTTATATCGTGCTACCCCAAGCCCTACGTCGCATGATTCCCCCTTTGGGAAATGAGTTTACAACGTTACTCAAGGATACTAGCTTAGTCGCCGTTATCAGTCTGGAAGAACTCTTTCGTCGGGGTCAACTTACCGTCGCAACTAATTTTCGTGCCTTTGAAATTTACACAGCTGTGGGTCTGATTTATCTAGCCCTAAATTTATTCTTTTCTCAAGGCTTCACATTACTAGAACGGTGGACCGATCCGTCGGAGAAGGCCAAAAGACAGGCTTAAGGCACAAGAGCTTTAGTTTGGATTTTGACCTTGAATCATCAACTCAAACTTGAGACAACAGCCCTACAATCAATACGCTTCTCGGAGTCATTTTCGTTTGCGTAATGATCTATGTTTACTACCTGGTGGGGTGCGATGAACGCCAAAGTATTTTTCACTGCGATAGCGTAGCCATACACGCAGCTGCTGTGGCACTTTTTCCTTCTGCACCTTTGTCAGTTGGTTATACAACTTTAAGGCACGTTCCCGTTCGCGACGGCAGGCAGCATTATTGTGGGCGTCCCACAGCTTTTTCGAGAGACGAATACGGCGGTTAGTTTCTTTGATCAGAGCATCGCCCTGAAGCGGCTGGTCGGCCATAGTAATTTTCAACATGAATGACTGTCACATGATTTATTGTCGACTTTAGATAAGCGTGGCACTCTCTAAGTATGCATAATCATGGTTTTGGGGCTTGCGACTGCCCAGTGGAGACGTCGCCAGAAAAATTGAAAGTACTGACCATCGCCCTTGTGATGGTTGCTGGATTTTCAATGGTAGAGCTGCGCGTCAGTCACCACAGTCACAGTTTATCGCTGGTGGCGGATGCAGGGCATATGATCGCTGATGTATTTGCGATCGCAATGTCCCTCTTAGCTGCCTGGATCGCTCGCTGGCCCACATCACCCCAAGCACCGTTTGGGTATCGACGCGTCGAAATCTTAGCAGCTTTGGTTAATAGCATCGGTTTGTTCTTGATAGCAGGTTGGATTGGCCAAGAAGCCGTTACTCAACTCCAGACTCCCCCTGAAGAAATTTTGACACGTCCAATTGCTCTAACAGCTTTAGGGGGATTGGGTGTTCACGGCTTAAATGCTTTTTTATTACATCGTCACACGGATAATGATTTGAATTTACGAGGAGCATTTTTACACACATTAGCTGACGCATTAAGCTGTTTGGGGGTGTTGCTGGTGGCGGCAACAGTGCACTGGTTTGGCTGGCAGTGGATGGATAGTGGCGTCAGTCTGGTGATCTCTCTGCTCATCTTGATCGGAGCAATTACTTTGATGAGTCAAAGTCTGAACATTTTGTTAGAGCAGACACCTACTGGACTCAAATCAGAGGATATCAAACAACATTTGCTCACATTTGGAGACGTTACCCAAGTCAATCAGCTACGAATTTGGTCCATCGCTCCCGGACAAATTTACCTGACGGCAAATCTAACGGTCACAAGAAATCCACACCGTCGCGACCTGCTCCTCAATCGCCTTCAAGTCTCGCTGTTAAAAAACTTTGAGATTACCGAAACCACCATACAAATGGTATCTGCACCATCGGTTTCCCTATCAACGCTGCCCAATACTAAAATACGAGAGCTAATTCAGACCGGTGAACCCGATCTGGACAGCATTGTCCCTGCTGAAACTGAACCGAATGCAAGTCGCCTCTTGGAACGTTAACTCTGTCCGCACTCGTCTGAACCATATCACTAACTGGCTTGAAGCAAATCCAGACGTAGATGTCCTGTGTCTCCAAGAAACCAAAGTAATTGACGATGATTTCCCCAAGAAACCTTTTGAGGAGCTTAATTACCACGTATATATATATGGTCAAAAAGCTTATAACGGCGTGGCATTACTGAGTAAGCAACCTTTAGACGATATTCGTATGGGATTTGGAGCCATTCTTGATCAAGACACCGTTGGTGATCTAGATGATCAAAAACGAGTCATTAGCGGTGTTTTGAATGGAGTGCGAATTCTCAATCTGTATGTCCCCAATGGCTCATCAATTGGTAGCGAAAAATATGAATATAAATTGCGCTGGCTAGCGCTGCTAAAGCAATATCTGACCACAATATTAGAGGAAACCACTAAACTCAATGTCTGCGGTGACTTTAATATCGCCCTTGAAAATAAAGACATTTACACCGACGATAAGCGGGACAAACACATCATGTCCTCTCCTCAGGAACGGGCAACCTTGCAAGATTTGCTATCCGTAGGTTTAGCGGATGCATTTCGAAAATTTACCGATGAAGGTGGACACTTTAGCTGGTGGGACTATCGTGCTGCCTCGTTTCGACGCAACATGGGATGGCGCATTGATCATCACTACCTATCTCCTGAGTTATACAAACAGGCTAAACGTTGTTGGATTGACGTAGAACCCCGAAAACTGGAGAAACCAAGCGACCATACCCCCGTCATCGTTGAATATTAGCGATCTACACGGGTAATTAATCACACGCTAGATACCCGGACGTCAGAACAAGTGGCCCATGATAATGTAATGAGGAGAATACAGTCTTGTTCTCTATTTGGGTATCTTCTTTAAAGGACATCTGCATAGCCCCCTGAGCAGAGAGGCCCGATTATCTATGCAGTTCTCAGGTACCTTGTGAATACTTTCTTAGCTGGCCCAGATTGCCCAATTATCGATCCTCCAGAACTGTCAACAGCTCTGCATTTTTTGATAATTTTTACTAATTTGGAAGACGAGTTCAACAGAATTGACCTGGTCAATACTGGTTTATTTGATTTAGAACACCCTGAAACCGCTCAACAATTGGATCTAGCTGGAGCTATTCGGGCCATTAAAAGTAAAAGTCAGTTAGCCAAAAGCATTCTACGTTGGATAGATGACCATGATCACCACATCAGTAATGCAGAACTTTCGACTCAAGAGACTCTCTTAAAGTAGCTGTCTGAAGATAGGGTCTGACGCACATAGATCAGGCCAAGTTCGCAGCAAGCTGACACTTCCAGCAGTTTGTTATAGCTACTTTGGTGACGTAGAAATATCTCGGATTTTAATCTCCACATCACCGATCATGGCTTCTGCCTCAGCAAATGCTCTAGTCAGATCTGAAATCGTAAACTCATCCTCGCGAAATCTCACCGATGCAATTCGCAGGTGTCTATGGGCTTTACGAAAACCGTTCCCCTTACGGCCTACGCCTGTAGTTTCAATCAATGCAACGGCGGCGGCACTTGTTGCAGCCAAGACTTTAGTCCAAAATGAGCCCAGTTCTTGGGTAAATGTAGCAACAATTACAGACGACAAAACAGATGTAATAGCCAAGGAGATATAGATTGAATGCAACAGAATCGCACTCAAATGCCACTTGTTGATTTGCGTTGCAAAATCTTTGGGTACTTCTTGTGTCATGGTTTTAGTTCTGTTGCATCTCAATGGTTGGCCCCTTATGGCCGATGAATAATCCGCTCCAGTACTCGCCGCTTGTTGTTGGGATCAATACCAATCAAACGCACATAGTCGTGCCCATGATCCATCAAACATTGCTCAACCGTCTGTAATGCCTCTCCTTCACTAGCACCATTAATCACCGGACAGCTCTGCCAGGCATTAGTACGAAAACGACGTTTATCCACATACTCCATACCCACTCTATACCCCTGGGCCATCAGGCCTCGGACATCCTGGGCTATCTCTGAGGGTAACGATGAATTAGCACTGACAGACTTATTCGTCTCTTGAACGGAGGGTGAATTATTAGGGGCGCTTTGAACAGGTCTCAAGAGTTCTGAGGGGGCGTTCTGATAAGAACGGTAGTAATTACCATTTCTTTTGGTTTGATGGCCCGCCTTCTTGAAAGCCTGGTTATACTCTTGCACCAGCCCCATTTCTTGCAGGCGACGCTGTTCTCGAACAAGCCGCTGCCCCACATCGAGCAGATGGCCAATGCGAAAATCAGGCTTTTTGAAACTAGGGGGGGTTTTGGTATTCACCACATTGCGGGATACGTTTTCAATACCCACCCGCTGAATAAAGTCGATAATTTGCTCATCATAGATTTGGGCTCTCAATGCCCCATAAAAGTCAATCGCCTGCTTTGGAAAGGTATCCACCAGCGTTTCAATATCACTGTGGCTAAGACCGTCGGGTGAAAAAATGCCAGCTACAATGCCCAACCGATCGTCTCGGTCGGGTTCCCAGTAGAACTTTTGCATCCGTCCGTCCCGCACCAACGGAGCGTAGAGTGTGGCAAAGTCATTACCCGTAACCACAATGGGGATACGAGGTAAAGGAGTTTCATCATAGCTCCCCGGCAGCTGAACATTGGTAGGATTATCGGCAATGTTCATTAGAGTGTTATTTACCAGTTGGGTGTTGACGGTGTACTGGGTCATGCCATCAAAACGACCGGCCCCAGCATCCAGGTCATTTATCATCAGCACTGCCATCTCACCACGAATTTTGACCAGCTCCGCCGCTTCTCGATAGCGCAAACGAATTAATCGAGCCGGGTCTCCTGCGTCGGGACTTTCCAGTTCACCACCGGAAATATGGACTACATTGACTCCCATACGCTCATACACCAACTCACATTGGAATGTTTTACCCTCGCCCTTACGTCCATGCACACCAAGAATAAGAGGCATTTTCACCTGAGGCAAATCCAAAAAATTCTTGGTAATATGAACGGCCAGAGCGTTCATAAAGCGAGGAGAAATATAATAAGCCACGGATCATTGGAATGGATGAGTCCGATCTATTATCTAGTTCGGAGGGATCCGCTGTACAGGAAATTACGTGTGGAGATCTTGTAGCTATCTCCACACGTAATCTGATCTAGCAAAGCCTCACCCAGTTAGCCGGGTGAGGCCTCACAAATGTCAGATGCTTATAGTTTGAACCAAAGTACCCAAGTTTAATGGCGAGCTGGAATTCGCTTTACCTTCTTGGCCCAACCCAAGCGCTCGAACAGCAAAATAGTATACCAAGTAACATCTACTTCCCACCATTTCCAACCTGTCTGAGCCGCACGGGGATATGTGTGATGATTATTGTGCCAGCCTTCACCATAAGTCAGTAGTGAAACCCACCAAAGATTACGAGCATTATCTTTGGCATCAAAGTTACGATAGCCCCATGTGTGGGTTGCAGAATTAACAAGCCAAGTAGCGTGCCACAAGAAAACAGCGCGAACAAAGACACCATAAACAACAAATGACCAACCGCCAATGGCATAGAGCAATAGTGCAAGTGGCACTTGAAACAGCAGAAAGTAGTTATTCAAAAAGCGGTAAAATGGCTGACGCACAAGGTCAGGAGCATACTTGCTGTACCGTTGCTTATCAAAATTATCGCGGTGGGGATAAATAATCCAAAGCATATGGCTCCACCAAAAGCCACGCTTAGCTGAGTAAGGATCGTCCTGAACATCTTCTGTAAAGGCATGATGCTTACGGTGACCGCTTACCCAAAAAATAGGGCCACCCTGCATTGCCAGCGTTCCTAAAAAGGCAATGGAATACTCTAACCAGCGAGGTGCCTGAAAACTACGGTGACTGATCATCCGATGGAAGCCTAAACAAATGCCAACACCACCGCATAGCCAGTGCAGCAAAATCGCAACACCTAGAGCAGACCATGAGAAAAACCAGGGTGCCAGCAGAGCAACACCATGGAAAACAGCAAAGAACCCAAGGGTCACCCAATCGATGGGAGGTCGCTTTAGCTCTGGCGTTGGCTCAGGTCTGAAGTTGGGCCGTAGATCAGGCCGAGTTAACTGTGCAGTCATACAGTCCTCACGGAAGTCTTTAACGTTGGTAATGAGAGCGATCGCACCTGATGGCCGCCGCTCAGAAAAACTCTAATCATGTTGCAAGCGTCACTTGCATTAAACTTAGATTAACAATCTTTTTCTTAAGTTGCAAGTAGCACTTGCAAATTGTCCATGCCTTCGTCATCGACTCGTCATCGACTCACCCAGGCTGCTGTCGAACTCTTTTTATCTCAAGGAATTAGCCATACAACCACCCGCCAAATCGCTAATATGGCTGAGGTGAATGAGGCCACCTTATTTCGAAATTTTGGCAATAAATATGGTCTGCTACTAAACATGTTGCAAGAGGCACCTGCATTAAGTGCCCACACTCCCCTTCATGGAGAATATTCAGCAGATACCCTCCGAGTGTATTTGGATGAACACTTACAGCTATTAGAGCAATTTCCTAACTTTGTACGCTCTTTGATCGGGGAAGCTGACCAATATAACCCCGAACATCACCAAGCCCTGCAAGCACGGCTCAGGGGGATTCAACAGGCTATTGCTAACCATTTAGAGCAAATGCTAGGTCAGTCACCGCTGTCGCCAGAAGAACTAGCCAGCTTATTAGGGGCAATCCTAGTGGGCTATACAGTCATTGAAACCACCAGTGGCTATTCTCTATGGGCAACTCGGGACCAATTTTTAGATGCACTGACTCAACTACTCAGCAACTCTGCTGATACAGATATGGAGACAGGGATGATTGATATAACGGAGCCATCATCGGCACTCGTGATCGACTTGCCCACGAGTTGGGTGCATCAGCTGATGAAATATACCCGCAGTATTGGGTTACAGGATCATGCGATCGCACTTCTCTACTTTGGAGCTGGACTCCTTCCCTCAGAAATCACACAGTTAGAGCGCTCTCACCAAATTTGTGATAAATCCCAGCATATTGTCCAGGTGAGGGGCGCTAATACCCTGCGTCAAGTCACTGTCAATCAATGGATTTTAGGCAAACGCTACGGCTCATATACTAATAATCCTTTGACTAAGTGGCTCAAAAGTCGTAGGGATGATAGCAGCGCCATGTTTATCAATGAAGACGGTGAGCCTATCACTGTTCCAGGCATACAACAACGCTGGGATAGTTGGTGGCAAGGTGTGGGGATGGAAAGCCCTAAACCAATCCAAGCTCGGCAAACCTGGTGCGTAGAAATGCTGATGCGGGGCATTAGTTTAGATAATCTAAGCATTTTGACAGGCTGTGACATAGCAGAACTACAGCCCTATGCGCAGCGGGCTCGGGAAAAAGATGCGATCGCAGCCGCAACCCAGTTAGACCGAAAAGCCCCCCAAACCTAAATAAGTCTTCTCAGGAGCTATCTCTGCCCCCTGGTGTGGGAAAACTTCTCCACGTAATATTGGTCCATAGCAACTTACTGAATGTATTCAGTATTGGACTTTGTAGAAATTTGAAGAGAGGAATGCACTAGGAAGCGGCAATAGGCGATAAAGAGCGAATCAAAAGAAGCTCAGCCTATTGCCATGAATGTGGAAGATCGTATCAATCAACTCAGCCAATTTCGAGCGCAGGT
>JBCCJR010000227.1:0-8237 GCA_039045805.1 Cyanobacteria bacterium P01_C01_bin.118 | reverse complement strand
TCGGTATTGTGGATGAAGATAGTGGCCAATTGTACCTGACCTTTGGCAGTTCCTATAAAACGAGTGACTTTGTTGTCGATAGCCTCCAACAATGGTGGGACACTCTGCCCCTTCAAGAACAACAGGCAACCCATCGTATCCAAATCAAAGTCGATAACGGTCCAGAAAATAGCGGTGTGCGAACCCAGTTTCTCAATCGGATGGTGGCCTTTGCAGATCACACGATGACCTCAATTCAGTTACTCTACTATCCGCCTTATCACAGCAAGTACAACCCCATTGAGCGGTGTTGGGGGATTCTCGAACAGCATTGGAATGGCACCCTTTTGGTAGATGTTGACACCCTGTTGGGATGGGCTCAGACGATGACCTGGAAAGGCATTCATCCGATTGTGAACTTGAGTCAGACGAGCTATGAAAAAGGGATTTCTCTATCCAAACAGGACATGAAGGACATCGAGACGCGATTGGAACGAAACCCATTGCTGCCAAAATGGGACGTTCTTATTCAGCCAGCTTAGACGGTAAGCTCTTTGCCGGAAATCACCTTAGAAGTATGCCATTAACCTGTGAGTCTGTCAGATTCTAATGTGGAACGTTTGATATATTTTCCGCATAGGTATCAAAAAACTCCGGCTGGGGCTCCTTTAAAGGGATATCTTCCGCTAGACTCCCCTTGCACAGGGCGCAGATATAGGTGAGCAAACATTGGCAACGCAATCATCCTACCGTCATTTTTGGATAACTTATCTGGGGCCGCAGCGGCAACGGGTAGTATGGCTGGCTATGACACTACTGGGTAGCATTGGCTTTCAGATAATGAACCCGCAGGTGCTGCGATACTTTATTGATACGGCAGTGGCTGGTGGAGCACAGCAGCGGTTGATGCTGGCAGCACTGGGGTTTATTGCGATCTCACTTGTACGTCAGGGACTTGCGATCGCTGCCACCTACATCGGTGAAACCCTGGCCTGGTCTGCCACCAATCAGCTTCGTCTGGATCTAGCTCACCACTGTCTTAATTTAGATCTGGCGTTTCACAAAACCCACACCCCTGGCGAACTGGTGGAACGGGTAGACGGTGACGTGGATGCCCTCTCTCGCTTTTTCTCCCAGTTTGTTCTTCAGGTTGTTGGCAACGGGCTTCTGGTCCTGGGTATTTTGATTGGCCTCTGGTTTGAAGATTGGCGGACTGGCCTGATGTTAAGCCTATTTGCCTTAGCCGCTTTGGGTCTACTTACGCACCTGCAGGCCATTGCTATCAGCCCCTGGCGCACCTACCGCGAGATTAGCGCTGAATTTTATGGCTTTGTGGTCGAGCATTTGAGTGGGTTAGAAGACATTCGCGCCAACGGTGCTGGCAACTATGTAATGGATCGCTGTTATCGCATTTTGCGTCGATGGTTGGCCGCTTTTCACCAGGCTCGGTTTACTAGCACTCTTTTGTGGGGGGGGACCGTGGGGTTATTTACCCTAGGCTATGCCATTTCTCTCTCTTTGGGCGCTTACCTGTGGTATCAAAATGCGATTACTATCGGCACTGTTTATTTGTTGTTTTATTACACCACACAGCTCCAGCAACCGATCGAACGTATCCGAGAAGAACTTGAACAGTTTCAGCAGGCCGCTGCCAGTTTTCAGCGCATCCAAGATCTGCTCGGCCATGCCAACCCACAGAATCCTGGTGGTCAGGCGGTGTTGCCCCAAGGGGCATTATCGGTCGGCTTTGAGAATGTTGGGTTTAGGTATGAAGAGAACGAAACCACACTTCAAAATCTCACCTTTCACCTGCCTGCGGGTCAGACTCTTGGACTCCTGGGGCGTACCGGCAGTGGCAAAAGTACCGTGGCCCGACTGCTGCTGCGACTCTATGATGCTCAGCAAGGCGAGATTTCCCTTGGCGGGGTAAATGTGGCCCAGGTGCCGCTGCAAAAACTGCCACACCATATAGGTTTAGTTACACAGGATGTGCAGCTGTTTCAAACAACGGTGCGCAACAACCTGACGTTTTTTAACCCTCATATTGTGGATCGGCAAATTTTAGAAACCTTAGATGAGCTGGGATTAATGCGGTGGTTAGAGGGGTTAACCCAGGGTCTGGACACCCAACTCGGAGCCGACAGCGGTGGTCTTTCAGCCGGACAGGCACAGCTGTTGGCGTTTGCTCGGGTGTTTCTCAAAGATCCAGGGCTGGTGATTTTAGATGAAGCCTCTTCACGTCTGGATCCGCTGACAGAACGGCTGATTGAACAAGCGGTAGAGCGGCTACTGCACAATCGCACAGGAATTATTATTGCTCACCGACTAGAAACCGTGGAGCGGGCCGACCAGATCTTAATTTTGGAAAATGGCCAGCCAGTGGAATATGGCGATCGCAGTTCTTTGGCACAGGATTTAAACTCTCGGTTTTCGTCTCTGCTCCAGACAAGCGAAGTTGGTTTTCGCTAGCAAATAGCAAGGGTTACTTGCCTTGTTAGTCGATTCAGTTGAGAATGAGTCTTAATTAGAGTCTTGTTTCCATACACTGTCAACCTTATGGCCATCACGATTTCCTGTGCAGACTACGATGAGCTTTGGCAACAGGCCAATCCACAGACGCAAGACATGGGATATCCAGGATTTTCTGATATTCGGCGAACCGTCCCTGAATGCTTGGGCCAGGGGTATATTCATTCGATGCAGTGGAATGGCATTGACCTAACCCTGTATCAATATCAGTTTTATGAGGATGTGCATGTCTTCCATAGCGCAGAAGACTGGGGTTCACATGCCGGTGAAATCGGATTTCATCTATCCGGGAATCGATGTGGCTATCATGCTGGAGACAACTTTATTCAATGGGGCCAGTATGACGATCTGGATACATGGGAAACTGTTACCTATGCCAATGAGCCAATTCTCAAGGTTGATATTCATCTAGAGCATTCAAATGGTTTAATCCATTTAATTGCAGACACTCTGAAAAGTTTGCCAATCGAAATTCGTCAGTGTCTAGAAGACTGTGGCAAGAACTGGCTAGATGAAACTAATATAATTACGCCCGCGATGCGGTCACCACTGGATCAAATCTTTCGGTGTCCATTTCAAGGAAGAACAAAACAGATTTATCTAGAAGGCAAGTGCTTAGAACTGGTTGCTCTAAAGCTAGAACAGTTGAAAGAAATCGACAAGCGCACAGGTCCATTCTGTTCACTAAAGCCAGATGATGTTGAACGCATTCATTTTGCAAAAGCTATTCTGACTGATAACCTCGACAACCCACCGTCGTTGATGGAATTGGCACGTCAAGTAAGCCTCAATGATTACAAACTTAAAGTTGGCTTTCGACAAGTATTTGGTATGACGGTATTTGGCTATTTGCATCAGCACCGAATGGAAGTAGCCCGTCGACTGCTGGCAAAGCAACGGATGAATGTTAAGGAAGTGGCTCGAACGGTAGGGTATGCCAGTCAAAGTCGGTTTGCGACTGCCTTCCGTAAACAATTTGGGATGAATCCTAAAGCTTATGTTCTAAGCAAAAAATCCGGATAGGGCGCAAAATGATCCGGCTGGGAGCGACTGCACATGCTTGCAGAGGCTGATTCTCCAGTATCTTTTTGAGAATAGTTCCTGGCAATAGAGCATTGCTGTGGGCTTCGGAAGGTGTGTGGAGTTAAGCGCAATGATGTTATGTACAAGTCGGCATTTTTCTAACTGGAAGCATTGTTCCAGTGGACTCTTGCTGTGTCTATCGGGCTTCTTATTTTTGAGCAGTGCCCCGAGCCAGGCAAGCGAACAGGCAGTACCAGAGATCGCACAGATCGATGCTTTACAAATCGAACGGAGTGAAAAGAGAGAGAGGAGAGCACAAGCTGTTCAGTCTCCCGTCAGGATCACTGGCGTACGCATCGAAGCAACTGAAGTGGGTTTACAGCTGGTGCTAGAAGCCGAGCAAGGAGAGCTGTCTGTCTCAAGTACTCAGACAGTCGAGAACGCTCTGATTATCGAAATCTCTGATGCAATACTTGATTTGTCAGGCGAAGAACCGTTTGAGCAATTTGCTCCGGCAGAGGGGATTGCAGTGGTTAGTGCGGCAAATACACCTAATGGGCAGGTGGAGATCTCGATTACAGGAACCGATGCTGTACCTCAGGTCCAGGTTAGTGCAGATACTGACAATTTGGTGCTGAGCGTGGTAGCAGAGGCGGCCATGACCACAAATGAAGAGAGTGATGTCATTCAACTTTTTGTGACGGGCGAGCAGGATGAAGGGTATGCCCCGTCAAGTGCAGCTACGGCAACCCGGACCAACACGCCTTTGCGGGATATCCCACAATCAATTCAGGTGGTGCCACAGCAGGTAATCGAAGATCAGGGCATTACTCGGATTGGTGATGCGTTACGTAATGTCTCGGGGGTCACCCGTCAGCGAGATCGCACCAACGCCAGCGATCGCTTCACGATTCGCGGGTTCGATCAATCGAGAATCTTGAGAAATGGATTTCGCACGGGCTCTTCACTGGGCGGTACGTTGGCCACTGCACGGAACACAGTGGAACGGATTGAAGTACTCAAAGGGCCGGCCTCAGTGCTGTACGGCCAAGTAGAGCCAGGCGGGGTGGTGAACTTTGTCACTGAACAGCCCTCGCGCGAGCCGTTTTATGACGTGGCGTTTACTGCCGGAAGTTTTAGTTATTTTGAGCCATCGCTGGATTTTACTGGGCCGCTGACGGCTGATGAGAGACTTACCTATCGTTTGAACACGTCTTATCAAATCAGTGATAGTTTCAGAGACTTTGTGGAGTCAGACCTAGCCGTCGTTGCTCCGACGTTACGTTACGAGTTTAGCGATGCCACCAGCCTGACCTTTGACTATCTGTATTTAGACTCTAGTCAAACTTACGACGAGGGTTTGCCGATCGATCCAATTTCGTTTGACCTACCCAGAGGACGGACTTTAAGCGAACCAGACGACTCCTATGAAAATACGACCAACAGCTTCTACTTAACCTTAGACCACCGCTTTAGCGAGAGTATTAGATTGCGGAGTGGCTTTGGGGCAGAACTCTCAGACATTGACGAAACTGGCTTTCGCGTGAATGGCTTTGGATTCGATCCAGAAACCGGCGATAATAGTCGACAGTATGTTGAGCGAGACTTTAATGCCAACAACTTGTCCTGGCAAACAGACCTAATTAGTGAATTCAATACAGGATCGATAGAACATCAGCTACTAGCAGGATTCGAGCTGGCAAGGTCAGACATTTCAGAATCAAGGGCTGATTTATTCGATCCTGGAAACAACCCATTATCAATCAATGTATTCGATCCGCAGTACGGCACGCCGATTCCCACTGCTGAAGATCGTAATATCGTTGGAGAATTTGATAATGCAGATGATAGCTTGGGTCTTTATCTACAAAACCAAGTTGCACTATTGCCCAATCTTAAATTTTTAATCGGAGGGCGATACGATTTTTCTAGAACTGAAAGTGGATTTGATTTTACATTTGACGATGCACCTTTTTCTGCATCTAATGAGTTCGATAGTGAAGCGTTTTCGCCCCGTGTAGGCATTGTCTATCAGCCCATTGAGCCCATTTCTCTCTACGCTAGCTACAGTCGTTCTTTTATTCCCAACAGCGTTACCACCGTTGCTGGAGACGTGATTGAACCTGAACGAGGGACGCAGTATGAAGTGGGAGCTAGAGCCGAATTTGGCGACGTTGCGATTAATTTGGCGGCGTACGACATTACCAAAACCAATATCACCCGCACTGACCCCGATAATCCTGATTTCTCTATCCCCATTGGTGAAGTGACCAGTCGTGGCATTGAATTAGATGTAGCAGGGGAGATATTAGACGGCTGGAATGTGATTGGCTCTTTGTTTTTTAATGACGCGTTTATTTCTGAAGGAGATGACAATAATCCTGAAGATGACACTTTGATTAACGCTCCCGACTCTGGTGCTAGTCTGTGGACAACGTACGAAATTCAATCAGGTGATTTACAAGGATTAGGATTTGGTGTGGGCGTATTTTATGTCGGCGATCGCGAAGCAGAAATTCCCAATGATGTGGTTTTGCCTTCCTATGTGCGGGGCGATGCCAGCGTTTTTTACAATCGTGACAATTGGCAGGCTCAGCTCAATTTTCAAAATCTGTTTAATACCGACTATTTTGACTCGACTCAGAACACGGGCTTAATTTTTCCGGGTGAACCGTTTACAATTGTGGGCCGGATTTCAGTCCGGTTTTAGGAAAGCTGTTTACCTCAGATTTTGCAGTTGAGCTGACATCGCCTGGGTTGGCCTCCCTGTCCCCCAAACTTGGGAGGCAAGGGGGCCATCGCAAGACACTGGCTTACTGGTGCAAGTTCTCAGTTCACTTAACCCTGCTCACCTATATTGTTTAGCTCAGTCTCAAGGACAATGGTTTTTCGCCCAGTTCACCGCCCGATTCGCTTTCTAATCCTGTTGTTGTTTATAATGCTGTTCAGCATCGCGTGTCAGAATAATTCGGTCAAATCGCCAAATGCGGCAGAGTCAGCCCCTACAGCAGCTGCTTGCCACGCCGTAGCGCATGCAATGGGGGAAACCTGCGTTCCTATTGATCCTCAACGAATTGTAGTTTTAGACTATGTAATGTTGGACCACACCATAGCGCTAAACCAAAAACCTGTCGGGAGTCCTCTCAAGTATGCTCGCCCTGACTTGAAAGCTGGCATCGTCGATCTTGGTGACTCTAGTGCAATAAATTTAGAGCGTGTCTTAGAACTTCAACCAGATCTAATTTTGGGGACAACCTTGTCTCCCCCACCTTATTCTCAGCTTACTCAAATTGCGCCTACTGTTTTGATAAATCATGACCATAGTGGAGACTGGAAAGAACACTTCACTTTTGTCGGAGAAGTACTAGGTCAATCTGATGAGGTTAAGCAGCTTATGGCTGATTACTATCAGAGAGTGGCAGATTTTAAGCGAGAGATGAAAGCCCAGAACGATTATTTGGAGTCAGAGGGCAGTGATGAAATTCGAGAGATTTCTGTCGTTCGAATAAGCGCTACGACAATCAGGCTCTACACTAAGACTGGACTAATAGGGACTGTTATAGAAGATGTGGGTTTATCACGCCCGCCATCACAAAATTTAGGTTTTGAGTCGACAGAAGCGTTAGGGTCTAATCGGATTCATTATTCTATTTCTAGAGAAGCTCTAGACACAGCAGATGGTGATGTAATTTTCTTCCTCGTTGACGACTGGGATTCACAAATTGAAAGCTCCCTTAGCTCTCTTAAAAATGATCCTTTATGGTTAGCATTAAATGCTGTTAAACAGAATAAGGTTTACGAAATTCCATCTGCGGATTGGGCTTCAAGTGGGGCGATTACAGCCAATGCAGTCCTTGACGATTTGTTTAAATATCTTACAGAAGAGTAGAGGAAAGTTTTTGAGACTAGGGGCTGCCTTTGTATTTGAGATCGCGCCTGCACCATAGCATTTGTCGGCACTGGCAAACCCACCTACTTCTTTGGCGATCTGTCCCCTACCGACAGCGCGGCTGACCTCCTCACCGCTAGCGAACTTTACCTCGACAGCGAAGATGGTATGGTACCCGCCTACAAGCTACTTGCTAAACTGCGTCCATGTCGGATTGCTCGCATCCCACCTGTCCCATTAGCTTAGTGCCTTCTATTACACGGATTATGTGAGTTAGAAAATCGCCAAAGGGGCGAGGAGACATCAAGATATTTGGTACCACACCAAAGATTGAGGACTCCTCATGAGTATGATAGACACCCCCACCCTGCTGACGATTATCTTTGTGCTGGTAGACGATTGGTATCAAGCCTATGGTCATCAGCTCAAACCTAAGTCACCAGGACCTCAACCCAATTTCAGTGAGAGCGAGCTGTTAACCTTGCTGCTGGCGATGGATTACTTTCCGTTTCCTGGGGAGACTCAGTTTCTGGGGTTTATTCGGGCGAATTACTTGAGTTTATTTCCTCATCTTCTGGATCAAAGTCAGTTCAATCGACGTGCCCGTTGCCTAGAAGCCATGCTCGAAGAAGTCCGTCGGTTCTGGGTTAGAGAACTCGATGGTGTTTTTGAGACGACGTTACTGATTTTTCCTTGCTCCATCGGCATTGCTTAAGATGCTCGCTCCCAATCCATTAGGAACGCAGATTAAACAATTTCAAAATTAGGAAGGAGGTCGCGCTGTAGGAGCGTTACTGCCGTATGCCCTTTAACCTCT
>JBCCJR010000226.1:0-8261 GCA_039045805.1 Cyanobacteria bacterium P01_C01_bin.118 | reverse complement strand
TTTACTGCTCAAACCATCACCCTGCTGCGCCATGACGGTCAACGCTGGCAAATTTATCAGGACTATCCGTTACAATGAGCCACTCATCCTTAAAGAGCCCTAATTTTTATACTCCCAAGCTGCTTGAAAAAAATCGCGTTCACATTCCATAGCATAGCGATAGGTGGCCTGAACCATATCATTGTCGTCAGCGTAGTCCTCTACAATCGCTTCTAATTGAGCAGCTAGCTGATTAAACTCATCACCGCTATAGGTGTGAATCCAATCCTTATATAGATGGTCTGGAACCCCATGCTGGGCTAACTGCTGCCCCAGATAAGCATACAGACGCATACAGGGAGACATCGCCACCGCCGTCACCCCAATCGGCTGGCTCCATGCTGTTGACAACAAAAAGTCGGTGTATTGCAATGTCGCTGTTCCTGGAGTCACCTGGGTCAAATCTACATCCCAAGATTCAGCATAGCCCTGGTGTAGTTTGAGTTCTGCCAATACCCCTGCTGCTAGATCATGAAACACATTAAAACTTTGCCAGGTGGGCGCTTTAGCAGCCGCAACGCTATAGGCCCGAGCAAACGCCTCCAGGAAAAAGGCATCTTGCCCGACGTAATAAGCGAACAGTGCTTTGGGTAAGGTACCATCGCCAATACCTTGAACAAACGGATGGGAAAGGCTCTCATTTGCGAGCTCTAGATGCTCCTGCCATAGCTTAGAAGAAAGGTTCATAGGATACCAGGGGCAAATTGGGTTGCGGGTGACATTATAGAATTAGTAACCTACAAACCACTTCAGTGGCTCATAAATTGCTCAATGTTAGATTTGTCCGACTTAAAACGGGAAAGCGAACTGCTTACTAATCGCCTGGGCAAAGCTCAGGAGTATCTTTGACATACCTGCGATTCAAGCAAAAATTGATGATTTAGAACAGGTGGCTGCTCAACCTGACTTTTGGGACAACCAGGAGCAGGCGCAAAAAACACTACAAACCCTGAATGAATACAAGTCTTATTTAGAGCAGCTGGAGACCTGGACCACTCAACTCGGAGATATTCAAACCATTGCTGAGCTATTGGAGGTCGAGTCCGATCCAGCGCTGTTGACTGAGGCTCAGGAAACCGCACAAAATTTAGCTAAGGCGCTCGACCAGTGGGAGTTACAACAGCTCCTGTCCGGTCCCTATGATAAAAGGAGTGCTGTGGTCACCATTAATGCTGGAGCTGGTGGTACCGATGCCCAAGACTGGGCTGAGATGCTCCTGCGTATGTATACCCGATGGTGTGAGCAACATCACTATAGTGTCAAGCTGGTGGAAGAATCCAAAGGGGATGAAGCCGGTCTTAAATCAGCCACCTTGGAAATTGATGGCCGCTATGCTTATGGCTATCTCAAAGCAGAAAAGGGCACCCATCGGTTAGTTAGAATTTCCCCCTTTAACGCCAATGGCAAACGACAGACTAGCTTTGCTGGCATCGAAGTGATGCCAATGTTAGATGACACCATCGAGCTAGATATTCCCGATAAAGACTTAGAAATCAAGACATCCCGCTCCGGCGGCGCAGGGGGACAAAATGTAAACAAGGTGGAAACTGCTGTGCGCATCACCCATCTGCCCACAGGACTATCTGTGAGGTGTACCCAGGAGCGATCGCAGCTTCAAAACCGAGAAAAAGCCATGGCTCTACTAAAAGCCAAACTTTTAGTGATTGCCCAGGAACAGCAAGCAAAGGCCGTTGCTGATATCCGGGGCGATATTGTAGAAGCTGCCTGGGGAAACCAGATTCGTAATTACGTCTTTCATCCCTATCAAATGGTCAAAGACCTACGCACCAACCTTGAAACCACGGCCATTAATGATGTTATGAACGGCGATCTGGATCCCTTTATTCAGGCGCTGCTCCAGCAGGAAAATCAAATTTCTCAAGAAACCACCGTCTAGTCGAGATGCTACCAGGCAGTTGCCAAGCCAAACTGATACATTACTTAATATAGGGCTGGACTCAGGTAATCACAGGAACCGACACTGTTCAGCCCATGCTTGCCGTACTACTCTATCTATTGCTATGTCTCAGTCTCCTCCACCGACTGTTGAAAAAAAATCTACAGAACCTGCTCCTAGCTACGTCAAACTAGCGATGCGCAACATGGTGAAAAAAGGGGGTAAGTCTTTATTTCACTTTTTTCTGACCGCAGCTGGTTTACTGGGAGTGCTGATTGGCCTGGCTTATCTAACTCGGTGACTGCAGTGACCGAACAGCTCCATTTAGAACTTTGGGTAGAAATCGCAGAACCCCTCGTAGGCAAAGTATCCAAATTGCCAACAACAGAAACCTGGCAATCCTGGTTTGTTACGTGGCTAGGATCGTTAGGGACCACAACACTGTCACCCATTAATTCCTATGAGGTGAGTCTTTTACTAACTGACGATGTTCATATTCAACAGTTAAACGCTACCTATCGTCAGCAAGATAAAGCTACGGACGTGTTAGCCTTTGCAGCGCAGGAAGTAGACCTACCAGGAGCCCAGGCTATGTATGCTACCGCTCCTTTACCCCTTGGGGACATCGTTATTTCTGTGGAAACAGCCCAACGTCAGCGTCATGATGCTAACTATTCCCTTCTTCAGGAGTTAAGCTGGCTGGCTGCCCATGGGTTTTTGCATCTACTGGGTTGGGACCATCCAGATGAGACAAGTCTGAAAATTATGCTAGAGCAGCAAGAGTGTCTGTTGAAACAGATTGACCTGCAAAGCTAGAAAAAAATGTTAATTCCAGAATCTGGATAGGTAATATACGATTACAGATTTTGATGAAGGTTAACATAGTTTGCGGAATGATATTTCTTTCGGGAACTTATTTAGTGGTTTCGGGCTTCGATTAATTAGGTCCGTATAACCTATTGGTTTGCTTGATGGACTATTAAGGTAGCTTCCAAACTCTGTTTTAGTTACTAGCCAATGATTTAACCGTGTCGCATGCTATTTGCTGGCACACACTATCACCTCTAAGGGTTCGTGCATGTCTATTTCCTCTAACCTTCAAACTGCCTCTAGAAGCAAAAAGGAAAGCAAAACTGCTTGGCAGGTTGCTCCTAATTTATTTACAAGTTTCCGCTATGCCTGGGCAGGGATCATGTATGCCATCAGAACTCAGCGCAACTTCCGCGTTCACTTAGGCATCGCATTGATTGCGCTAATTTTGGGCATCTTGCTTCACATTCAGACCATTGAAGCAGCAATTATCACCATCACTATTGGTATCGTGCTGGTGATGGAATTGATGAATACAGCCCTGGAATCCGTGGTGGATTTAACCGTTGGCCAGACATATCATGAACTAGCCAAAATTGCTAAAGACTGTGCTGCTGGAGCCGTTCTGATCTCCGCTATAGCTGCTCTATTGGTGGCCGCATTTATTTACTTACCGCCGTTGTTTGTGCTGCTAGGTCCGGCGATCGCTTAAGCTGAGCTAACTGAGCTTTGGAATAGGCAATGATTTTAGTCATTGATAATTACGACAGTTTTACGTACAACCTCGTACAGTACCTTGGAGAGCTGGGTCAAAACCTGGATATCGCTTCAGATATCCAGGTTTTTCGCAATGATCAAATTACTCTAGAAGAGGTGCGTGCCCTGGCTCCAGACGGTATCCTAATCTCACCTGGTCCGGGGACTCCTGACGACGCTGGGATCTCATTAGCCTTGATTAAAGAACTAGGACCTCAGATTCCAATTTTAGGGGTGTGTCTGGGACATCAGAGTATTGGTCAAGTGTTTGGTGGCATCGTTACGGCTGCATCAGAGTTAATGCATGGCAAGACTTCACCTGTTATGCATGCCCATCAAGGGGTGTTTTTGGGGC
Organism: Cyanobacteria bacterium P01_C01_bin.118; assembly: GCA_039045805.1. Lineage (GTDB taxonomy): Bacteria > Cyanobacteriota > Cyanobacteriia > Phormidesmidales > Phormidesmidaceae > Leptothoe. The sequence goes on along the minus strand of JBCCJR010000226.1, from coordinate 4,404 downwards.
TAGATAATCCCTTCACCGCTACGCGCTATCACAGTTTGATCGTTGAACGGGACAGCCTGCCCAACTGTTTAGAAATTACGGCCTGGCTTGAGGATGGCACCATTATGGGGTTGCGCCATCGAAAATATCCCCATATCGAAGGTGTGCAGTTTCATCCGGAAAGCGTATTAACTCAGTCAGGGAAGCAACTCTTGCATAATTTTTTGAGTGACGTTCCCGCCAAAGTTCCAGCATCCTTAACTGCCTAGGGTTTCACAGAAGATTAAGCCACAATCGAACCCATAAAACTGTCTATCTGACTTAGCGAGTGCTGCAAGGCTGTGGCACTATAACAATTCATGGACAGTTGATACGAATTGGATGTGAGGACAGTATGAAACGGCGGCTATTGCTTCAAAATGCCAGTGCAGCATTCATCGGTACCCTGGGCCTGGGCCTTGCTTCGAATTGGCAAACTTACCAGGCACAAGCTGGGAGCTTGAGCATTACGTCTCTGGGACATATGTGTTTCAAGTTTGCGGGCAGCGGCAAAACTATTCTGACTAATCCTTTTGATCCTCGCGGCTGTACCCAGGGATATGCTGCACCATCATTGGGTGGCGCAGACTTGGTTTTAGTCAGTAGTCGTCTGCTAGATGAAGGGTTTATTCCTGAGTCGGTATCGGTAAATCTACTGGATGAACCTGGGGCCTATGAAATCGATGGATTGAGTATTCAAGGTGTTGGTATGCCCCACGATCGGGAGGGGGGTAGACGCTTTGGTATTAATACTGCTTGGCTGTGGACCCAGGCGGGGATTAATGTAGTTCACCTTGGCGGTGCGGCGGCTCCCATTGACTTGGAAGATAAAATTTTGATTGGTCGCCCTGATGTTTTGCTATTGCCGGTAGGGGGTGGCCCCAAGGCCTACAATCCTGCGGAGGCCGTTGCTGCTGTGCAAAGCCTGCAACCAAAAATTGTGATTCCTACCCAATACCGCACAGGGGCTGCTGGTAGTAGTTGTGAGTTAGAAACGGTGGAGCAATTCTTGGGGTTGATGGCGGGCACTCCGGTGGATCGCATCGGCAGTACTATTAACCTGCGACGGAGTGGTCTGCCGGGCGGAATGCGAATTAAGGTTCTATCTTAGATAGATTGCTTGCTTACATATCCATGAATCCAGAATATCAACAACGACGACGGGCCGTGATGGATGTCATTGGGCAGGGAACAGCTATTTTTGGCAGTGCTCCCACTGCCGTCATGCACAATGATGTGGAGCATCCATTTCGTCAAAATAGTGATTTTTTCTATTTGACGGGATTTAATGAACCGGATGCGATCGCAGTCTTAGCCCCCCACCATGAAGAGCATCAGTTTGTCCTTTTTGTCCGTCCTAAGGATAAGGAAAAAGAAACTTGGTCGGGTCGTCGTACTGGGGTGGATCTAGCCAAAGAAAAATATGGTGCTCAAGCGGCTTATCCCATTGAAGAACTTGCTGAGAAGCTGCCCCAGTATGTGGAGAATGCCGATCGACTTTACTATCACTTTGGGGACGATGGACGACTAGATCAGCACATCTTAGCTCTATGGCGGCAACTCTTAGCCAAATATTCTAAGCGTGGGCGTGGTCCAGTGGCCATCGAAGATGGTCGACTTTTGATGCAGCAGTTTCGTCGCATCAAAAGTGCTAGCGAACTGGAACAAATGCGTCGGGCCATTGCCATATCGGCCAAAGCTCATAATCATGCCATGACGATTACTCAGCCCGGTCGTTATGAATATGAAATTCAGGCAGAAATGGAACACATTTTCCGATTGGAAGGTGCCCTCGGCTCTGCATATCCGTCCATCGTTGCTTCGGGAGCCAATGCCTGCATTTTGCATTACATCGAAAATGACCGTCAGATGCAGACAGATGATCTACTGCTCATTGACGCAGGCTGTGCCTACGGCTATTACAATGCCGATATTACTCGCACGTTTCCTGTGGGCGACCGGTTTACCCCCGAACAGCGAATTATTTATGAGTTAGTGCTGGAGGCTCAGCTCAAAGCAATTGAGGCGGTCCATCCTGGTAAACCGTTTAATGAGTTTCATGATGCTGCTACTCGTACGATTACCGAAGGTTTGGTAGAACTGGGACTGCTTACAGGCAATGTGAACACCTTGATCGAAGAGAAAAAGCACAAGGCCTTTTTTATGCATGGCACAGGGCACTTTTTAGGGTTAGATGTACATGACAGCGGTACCCTGCGTAATCCAGACAAAACCTGGAAACCCTTTGCACCTGGAAATGTAGTCACAGTTGAACCTGGGATTTATATTGCCCCTGACTATGAGCCTGTCGAAGGACAGCCCGCTGTAGACAGTCGCTGGAAAGGAATTGGTATTCGCATCGAAGATGATGTGCTGGTCACAGGGGACGGCCATGAAATTCTCACCGATGCAGTGCCTAAAAGCCTGAATGCCATGGAAGTCCATGGAGCTGCATTGCCATGACCCTCTATTTCTTTATTAGCAAATTAGCAAAGAAATAAGATGCTAACTTGTACGAAATCTTCTTGATAAGGGAATGATAACGGCGGAATAATCCTTCCCCTTGGTGACTAACATCCCTGTTGATTCTTATCTGAAAGAACCACAGTTGGATGAATCAAAAAAGGGGGCTTCCGACAAAGCGCACAATTTGACGTTCAATATCTCAAACATTGCGCAAATGCGGTTACCCTTGTCTTGCGACGTTGATCCTGGGGACTTCCCAGTTTGCTGATCGCCGTGGGATCAACACTGTTGAAAGGAACTGAAGCTGTGCATTGGAACCCTTTAATTTCCCGTCAGGTAGTCACCTCAAATGTTTCTGCACTGACATCTGGCATTGTGGGCTTGTTGGGGGCAATTCTGATTGCCTTGCCTGCCGATGCTGCCAGCCTTCAGTTTTGGCGTTTTGATCAGCAGCAAAATCGGCTCACCTTTACAACTGATACCCAGGTGCGTCCCAGGGCGCAGTTGGTTTTTAACCCAACGCGTTTAGTTATTGACCTGCCTGATACTCAGGTCAATAGTTCAACTACCCGACAACGTCTCCAGGCAGGATTACAGGAAGTCCGCGTTGGCCAGCTCGATGACCAAACAGCCCGCATCGTCATTGAGTTAGCTCCAGGCTACACTCTAGACCCTCAGGCCGTGCAAGTTAGAGGTGAAACCAATCGTCGTTGGTTTGTGCAGCTTCCCGAACTAGTGCTGGATGACAGCCCTCGTCCGCAGCCGGCTCGTACTGCCAATCAGGTTAGGTCTGAAGACGTCTCTGAAGCCCCAAGTCAGGTCAACAATACTCAAATTGAAAGTATTGTGGCTACTCGCGATGGCTTTTTTATCAGAGTTACGGGTGAAACTCCAGAGATACGTCTGAGGCGCTCTCGTCGTCGCGATCCAGAACGTACTATTACCTTAGAACTGCGTGATAGCTCCCTGGCTTCCGGTCTCACCACGGATACGTTACCTAACAATCGTTACAGCATAGAGAGTTGGGAGATTTCTCAGGATGATGGGACAGTATTTATCACGATGACTCTGGGGGACGATAGCCCAGACTGGCGGACAATCGTCACTGACATTAGTACCAGTTTGCGGGGGATTTCTGTACTACCCGATGGTGTCGCAATTCGGGATGTACCCGATAGTATGCCGACTGTGGTTCCCTCTGAGCCCGTTACTAGGCGGCCGCCTGTACCGGAACGACCGTCTAGTAATCCTCTGCCTGAAGACCTCCCTCGGGTGAATCAAGGACGGATTGTCGTTGCTATTGATCCTGGCCACGGTGGACGAGATCCAGGAGCCGTTGGCATCGGTGGGTTACAGGAAAAACAAGTGATCTTTCCTATTTCTCAACAAGTCGCTGCCATTCTGCGAGAACAAGGTGTGGATGTCGTCTTAACCCGTAATCAAGATATTGAGCTTGATTTGGACCCACGGGTACAAATTGCTGAGCGGGCTGATGCAGATTTATTTGTTAGTATTCACGCCAACGCCATCAATCTCAGTCGCCCCGATGTCAATGGCTTAGAGACTTATTATTATTCCAACGCAGGGGCTCGATTTGCCCGTACGGTTCATGACATAGTTTTGCGTACCATGGGCATGCCCGATCGGCGAGTGCGTCAGGCTAGATTCTATGTGATCCGTCGTACCTCTATGCCTGCTATCTTGATTGAAGTGGGCTTTGTTACAGGTGCGGAAGATATCCACAACTTAAGGGATCCAGAGTGGCGTAGTCGGATGGCCAATGCGATCGCACGTGGAATCCTAACGCACATCCAGCGAGAGTTTTAGCCACCATCTCTTCTTTATCTCTTTACTTCTTTACTTGTGCTCAGGGTGCTCGGTTGCTTCACAGGGTTCACCTAAAGAATTTAGGTGACGAAT
>JBCCJR010000225.1:0-8279 GCA_039045805.1 Cyanobacteria bacterium P01_C01_bin.118 | reverse complement strand
CCCCTGCTCCATCCCCACCACAAATACCACGGGAAACTCCAATCCCTTTGATGAGTGCAACGTCATCAACGACACCGCATTGCTTTGCTTGTCGTCGTCCATATCCGAGTTCAGAGCAGCACTACCCAAAAACGTTAGCAGCGTCGCGTCTTCATTCTCTTCCTCAAATTGGATGACGGCGTTATACAGCTCGTTCACGTTTTGGATCCGGTCCAGGTCCTCGTCAGTTCCCTTATCTTTCAATGCCCGGATATAACCCGAATCCTCAATTACCTCCTGCACAATTTCTGAGGCGGGCATAGTTTCCACCTTTTGCTGCCAGCCTTGGATCATATTGGCAAAGCGGGTAACTGACTTACTGGCGCGACCGGCTAACGTTTTCACCGAGGTCTCATCGGACAAGATTTCCCATAACGGCATGCCCAGCTCCCCAGACGCCTTTTCCAGGTTCTCCATGGTGGTTTTACCGATTCCGCGACGGGGAGTATTAATAGATCGCTTTAGACTCACAGTATCTGCCGGGTTAGCAATTAACCGCAGATAGGCCAGCACATCCTTAATCTCGCGTCGGTCGTAGAACTTAAGACCGCCTACGACTTTATGGGGCACGCTATACCGGGTCAATACTTCCTCAAAAGAACGAGACTGGGCGTTGGTGCGATACAAAATCGAAAAGTCTCCCCACTTTAACTCAGGATTCTTATCGATTGAAATGCGAATTTGACCCACAACGTAGTCTGCTTCGGCCCGTTCATCGTCAGCTTTATAGCAGAAGATGGATTCTCCTGTACCTCGGGTGGCTCGCAGAACTTTGTCGATACGCTCGGTGTTGTTTTCGATTAAATGATTGGCTACTTCCAGAATATTTGAAGTAGAGCGGTAGTTTTCCTCCAGCTTCACCATGGTGCGGGTGTCGTCGTCCGGTAGCCCATCGCCAAAGTCACTTTGAAAGTTCATCAAAATGGTGAAATCGGCGGCCCGGAATGAGTAAATAGACTGATCCGCATCCCCTACAACAAATACGGAGCGTTGATTCCAGTCTTCAAAGACTTTTGTGGTGGGAAAATTATTGGTGGCCAGTAGCCGCAACAGATCGTACTGGGTACGGTTGGTGTCCTGGTATTCGTCCACTAGCATATGGCGAAAGCGGCGGTGCCAATAGCCTAAAACCTGTTCATTTTGCTGAAATAACAAAACGGGAATCCGGATCAGGTCGTCGAAGTCGAGGGCGTTATTCTGAGCCAGGCCCTTTTGGTAATGACGATAGACATCGGCGATGACGCGACCTTTAAAGTTAGGATTTTCCTTTTCGTATTCGTCGGGGTCTAATCCCTGGTTTTTGGCATTGCTGACGGCGTAGCGGACAGAGCGAGGATTAAATTTCCGATCATCCAGATTGAGGGTGCTGACGACGATGTTTTTCACCAGGCTCTGGGCGTCGGATTCGTCAAAAATGCTAAAGGCTTTGGTCCAACGATGACCGGCACGGCTCTGGTATTTCTCGATATCAAACCGGAGAATGCGGGAGCACAATGCGTGAAAGGTGCCAATCCACAGCTCTTTGATAAAGGTTTTATAGACGTAGGACCGCAGCTGGGTTTGTTCGTAGTCAGGCAGCAGATGCAGCGGCTGACCGTGGCGACCGAGGGCTTCCTGCTCGGCAAATAGGCGCTCGATCCGTTCTTTCATTTCCTTGGCGGCTTTATTGGTAAAGGTGACCGCCAGGATATTTTCGGGATCGACGCGATGGTTGAGGATCAGGTTGGCAATGCGATAGGTGAGGGCGCGGGTTTTGCCGGACCCGGCTCCGGCGACCACCAGCAGCGGTCCACAGTAATGTTCGACGGCCTGACGTTGAGCGGCGTTGAGCTGACTGAGGAAATCGGCGGTTGTGGTCATTGGGGCGGCGGGTTAAGAAAGGATTTTGGAGTTAGTAATCAGTATCTTAATGTAGCGAATGCTATTGCTGATTTAGCGAATGAAACGATCTGTAAAATGATTGGGTCGAGGCTCAGCAATGCTAAATGACCAGATCACAGATGGAAGCGAATATAAGTATTAAATAGCTGTTAAGAAACTAATTCACGGTTTAAACCTGAAAGGCTTGTTAAGCCATGATTTAAATGAACAAGGTCATGATTTTAATGTTTGACAAGCCCTAAACCTTGTCCCCATCCAGAACGGTCATTTTACCGTAGGGTATACTCCAGGTTCTAACTTGGACGTAGTTTAAGCCGACGGCTATTGGCTATGGGGTAAGGAGGTGGTTTGACGTCAATGCTTAGATTTGGTTTTCCAGTATATGCTCTGGCCCTATGGTCGTTAATGTCTGTGCCATTAGTCTATGCCCAGATTATCCCTGACCAAACGCTGGGTAGCGAAACGTCTAACCTGATAACGGATCAGCTTGTCAACGATGAACCCTCTGACCTGATTGAAGGGGGAGCTATTAGGGGTAGCAACTTATTTCATAGTTTTTGGGAGTTTAATGTGCCCGATGGGGGGCAAGTGTATTTTGCCAACCCGGTGGAAATTGACTCTATTTTGAGTCGAGTGACTGGGAATAATCCTTCGTCTATTTTTGGTACTTTAGGGGTTGATGGCACTGCAGATTTGTTTTTGATCAATCCCAATGGAATTATTTTTGGGGTCAACGCCTTGCTGGATGTAGAAGGTTCGTTCTACGCCACCACAGCTGAGGGAGTAAAGGTGGGTAGTAGCATCTTTAGTGCAACAACTCCAGAACAGGGCCAGCTGTTATCAGTCAGTCCAAGTACATCCTTTTGGCATTATCTGACAGAACAGTCAGGAGATATTTTTAACCAGGGACAGCTTGCTGTTGGCCGTGATTTGACCCTGGCAGGTCATAATCTCGACTTACAGGGACAAATGGCAGCTGCAGGAAATGTTTCGCTCCTGGCAACGGATACATTACGGATTCGAGATACGGCTGTCATTCCCTTTGTTGTGTTATCCGGTGGAGATCTGCTGGTGCAGGGAGACCAGCAAGTAGATATTGTTGCCCTTAGCCATGCTGACAGCGGTCTGTTTGCCTATGGTGATATGACCCTCCGTTCTGCAGCACCCATTGGGGGAGATGCCCACTACTGGAGTGGTGGTAATTTTCGAGTAGAGTCGCTAGATGGCAGTGGAGGAGAACTATTTAGCCCCATCGATCCGATTGTAAGAGCGTTTGGGAATGTGGAAATTGAGGACTACCAGGGCAGTTCTTTACACATCCTAGCAGGAGGAGCGGTTACCCTGGGCAGCGTGACTATCCGTGAAGCTGATCCGGGCATTGTTGACATTGATTTTTTACAAGAGGATATTCAGCTTTCTGATGGCACAGTTGTGTCAATTGATGGGGGCGCTCGGCCCACATTGGATGTTCGAGCAGGGGTCTCTCCTGAGATCATTGGCTCTCCTCCTTTAAATATTCTTACAGGGTTTGACCCACTTACGGACCGCTTTCTCGGCGATGCATTTGTCACAAATATTCCTGCAAATGCAAACATCATCCTTGAGAGTGCATCGACGACAGCCGATGGATTGGTGTTGTTGACCAATAACTATGGGACTGGCCTAACGCCTTTAGAAGGAACAATCCGCATTGAGAGCGATAGTTTTTCTGCTGATGGAATTGATGTGGGGAATCTGAGTGGACAGGGAGGCTCTGTTTTTCTGGATTCCCGTAGTGATATTGATGTTATCAACAGTATTATTCGCACCAGCGCAATTGGCGATGTGGGGGATATTGTCATCATTGCTGATGGTACAGTCACCTTTGACGGCTCCGATGAGTTTCGGGCAGCGGAGGCATCCAGCGATATTCTCTTTGGGGGTGAAGGGATAGGCGGCGACGTTAGAATTACGGCTGCTAATCTCAATGTGGTGAACAACGCACGGTTAAATAGTCGTCTGCTCGGTGACGGTGCAGGCGGCAACATTATTCTTGATATCCGTGATACGGCTCGGTTTGATGGTGGAAATCCTGTTTTTGGGGCTTCCACTGGGGCTTTTAGCAGTATTGCTCGCAATGGTGAGGGCACGGCTGGAAATGTTCAAATTATGGCTGAAAACCTGGAGGTACTCAATGGGGCCGAACTGGTATCGTCCACATTTGGGGATGGTCAAGCTGGAAATGTAATTTTAGATATCAGTGAGACCGCTCGTTTCCAAGATGTTGAACGCAGGGATGGGAGTTTCAGCGGTGCCTTTAGCCGCATCGCATCGGGGGGAGAAGGCCAGGGGGGAGATATCCAGATTAATGCTGGCAATCTGGAGGTCCTGGGGGGAGCTCAGATCAGTTCCTCCACCTTTGGCTTAGGCGATGCGGGAGATGTCACCCTGAACATTGTGGGGTTGGTTCTGCTAGAAGGTAGTGCGAATGTTGTGGGTACCCGTACTCTCGGTACCCCCAGTGGCGCATTTAGCAGTGTTGCTCGCAATGGTATTGGGCAAGGGGGAACGGTTCAAGTCACGGCGGGGAATTTAACGGTTTCAAATGGTGCCACCATTAGCACCACAAGTCGGGGCATTGGAGACTCTGGCACAGTTATTCTAGATATTGACCAGCTGGCCCGTTTTGAGGGAAGTAATCCTGTTGATGGTAGTCGCAGTGGGGTTCTGAGTAGGATTGAACAGTTAGGACAAGGGGGCAATATCCAGATTACGGCAGGCAATCTGGAGGTGCTTGATGGGGCTCAATTGACCACCTCAATCTTTGGTGTAGGGACTGCGGGAGATGTGATTTTAAATGTGGCAGAAACAGCCCGTTTTGCTGGGGGGGATCCCATTGACGGCAGCCTGAGCGGAGCCTTTAGCAGCATTCAGCGCGGTGGTCGGGGAAATGGTGGTAATGTTCAGGTGACTGCTAACAACTTAGAAGTATTGGATGGCGCTGTTCTAAGTGCGTCTACCAATGGCCAGGGTAATGCAGGCAACGTGATTTTAGAGATTGGGGAGACCGCCCGCTTTGATGGAGAAACTGTTGATGGCCGTCCCAGTGGTGCCGCTAGTAAGGTTGAGTTTAATGGTAACGGGACTGGTGGGGACGTTCGTATTGTTGCGAACAATTTAGAGGTCTTAAAGGGCGCAACGCTAAGCACTTCGACCAGTGGTGTAGGGGATGCGGGGGATGTAATTTTAGATGTGGCAGAAACCGCTCGGTTTACAGGGATTAATTCTGTTACCGGTGATTCAGGTGGTGCCTTTAGTACGGTTGAGCGCCAGGGACAGGGGGGGGATGTAAGGGTGACGGCCAACAATCTGGTTGTCTTGGATGGCGCTCAACTATTGTCGAATTCATTTGGACTAGGGAATGCGGGCAATGTGATTTTAAATATTGGTGAAACTGCTCGGTTTGATGGGCTTAATCCTATTGCAGGGATTCCCAGTGCAGCGTCTAGCTCCCTTGATTTCTTTGGGGTGGGAGAGAGTGGGGATGTGCGTATTAACGCGGCTAATTTAGAGGTAACCAACGGTGCTCAGATTAGTTCTGGTACTTCCAGTATTGGTAATGGCGGAAATGTTGTTATTAACGTTAGCGACCGGATACGTCTGGAAGGAATAGCCGCTGATTTTGATTCGCCCAGCGGCATATCCAGTGGTATTGAGCCAGGAGGGCTAGGTCAGGGGGGCAATGTCGAAATTACGGCAGGCAGCGTTGATGTTCTCAATGGAGCTGTGATTGTCTCTGAGATTGAACGGTTTGGCAATGGACCGGGGGGAGACGTTCTACTGGTGGTTCGAGAGGACCTAACAGCCGTGGGGGGCCGCATTAGTTCGGCTACTCTGGGACGGGGAGATGCAGGGGATGTGATTATAGATGTTGGTGAAACTGCCCGATTTCAAGGTACCGAATTTGTCACCGGGGCCTTTGGCGATGTAGAACCAGGGGCTGTTGGTCAAGGGGGAGATGTGCGTATTACTGCCACTAATTTAGAGGTGCTGGATAGCGCTCAGCTGGTGACTGGCACCCTAGGACGCGGCGATGCAGGGGATGTAGTTTTAGAGATTGGTGAGACGGCTCGGTTCGCAGGGGAGTCCAGCGGAGCCTTTAGCAGTGTTGCCGCTTTTATTGGGCAGGGAAACAGTGGAGATATCGGCGTTACGGCTACCAATTTGTTCCTTGGAGCGGGAGCTGGATTAGTCGCCAATAGTTTTGGCCAGGGTGAAGCTGGGGATATTGTGCTGACTATTGGCGATCGCATCCAGTCTCAGGATGGGACCATTGCCACCAATGCTGAATTCAGTACAGGGGGACAGATTAATATCGCAGCTGAGACTATTTTGCTCTTTGGGGATAGTGATATCCAGACCTTTGTTAATTCAGGTATTGATAATGGTGGTGACATCACTATTAGAAGCAATGCTGTTGTGGCGTTGGATGACAGTGATATTCTTGCCTTTGCAGCTGATGGACGAGGCGGAGACGTAGACCTAAGCCAGACAGCTTTCTTTGGTCAAAGTTTTGAGTTTGCTCCATCAGGTACAGACCCTCGTACTCTAGATAACAATGCTCGTGTTGACATCAATGCCTCTGGTAATCTGGCATCTGGAACAATTTTATTAACCGATGTGAGCTTTATCGAAAATAATCTTAGAGAGCTGCCTGAAACGTTAGTAGATATCGAAACATTGGTTTCTAGTAGCTGTATTGCCCATAGTGATGACAATGCTACTGGACGTTTTTCTATTACAGCTAGTGATGGATTACCTCAGCAGGTCGATAGCTCTCAAGTAATCTACAGTCTTAGTAGCGTTCAGCCTATTCCTGAAAATGAACCTAGCGCCCTAATCACTGAGCCTACTAATATTTATCGGCTGGCAGATGGTCGCTTAATCATGGGGCAACGCTGTGATGGCTGAGCCAGTTCGATATCTTAATTTAGCGAATGCTATTGCTGATTTAGCGAATGAAACGATCTATAAAATGATTGGGTCGAGGCTCAGCAATGCCAAATGACCTGATCGCAGATGGAAGCGAACATGAGTATTAAGGCAACGATTATTGGCTGTGGCTATGTGGGTAAGGAAGTGTCTGGGCTATGGCAGAAACAGGGGCTGACGGTAACGGCAACCACGACCAGCCCTGAACGGGTGAAAGAATTACAAACTGTGGCGGAGCGAGTACGGGTGCTCAAGGGTACGGATCTGGGGGCGGTACAGGATTGTCTGGTGGATCAGGATGTGGTGCTGGTGTGTGTAGGGTCAAAGCGCGGCGCAAACTATAAGGAAACTTATTTGGGTACGGCTAAAACCCTGGCGGAAGTATTGCCAAACACACAGGTGCAGCAGCTGATCTATACAAGTACCTATTCGGTGTATGGCCAGCACCATGGAGCCGTGGTAACGGAGGAAATGTCTGTGAAACCGGCCACGGCCAATGGGGAAATTATTGCGGAGACGGAGCGGACATTATTGGGGCTGTCTGGCTTACGGGTGTGTGTGCTGCGTCTGGGGGGAATTTACGGCCCAGGGCGGACCTTAGAAAGAATTTACAGTCGGGCGGCGGGGCAGACGAGATCGGGGACCGGAGGGGAATGGGCGAATTGGGTTTATCGGGATGACATTGTAGGGGCGATTGAGTTTGTGCGATCGCACTCTCTAGCTGGCATTTACAATCTGGTGCAGGATGAGATTCCGACGGTTAGGGAATTGATTGCTGAGGTATGCGATCGCTACAATTTAGCCTCGGTGAAATGGGACCCGTCGCAGCCCAGCACCAGGACTTACAACGCGAAGGTTTCAAACGCCAAGATTAAAGCGGCAGGATATCAGTTTGTCCATCCTCGGTTTTTTGAGGATGTCGGATAAAGACAATGGGGCTGCTCAGGGCTTTCCTCCCCGAACCCCTCCAAATGTGGGGGCCTGACTCCCCCACGCCCCCCGAACTTAGATAGTCCAAACTGGCGAAAATATTGGCTCATGGGTTACGGCTGGGGGATTACGCTGCTACGCATTCGCTACGCACCGTAAATAAGTAATTAACTTGCCGAGCGCTAAGTGTGGGCTATGCAGGCTAGCTCCCCTGCTCCCCCTCTCCCCTTACCTTCTTCCCCACGAAAGCCTACTGCACATTCACATTAATCACCGATCCATCCTGCGGCCCCAAGATTACTTCCAGAGGTCTCTGAGCTGCATGAGCTTTTATCGTCTGGCGGTAAACCTCATAGCTGGTGGGTAGTGTTTTTTGCTGTCCGGCTTGATCTACGGTCAAGCTGTAGTCCACGGATTTGATTAGCTCTGGGGCTTCGGGTTGTTCGTTTTCTTTTTGG
>JBCCJR010000224.1:0-8296 GCA_039045805.1 Cyanobacteria bacterium P01_C01_bin.118 | reverse complement strand
TGGTCATTCAACCGAATAACAGCATCTATAGTGGTGTCATTGCCAGATACAATTCCCAGCGCCTTAGCATTAGCTCGTGTAATCCAAAGATCTTTTATATTGGTATCAACATGAGCAAGACCAGAAGCATCACTAGTGCCATTAATTGTCCGAGCAATACTAAGTTCGCCAGTTGAAGACTGATAAGTGGGCATATTTGCTACCGCACTTTGGTCTAAGTCTGAAAGCTGATCCAACTCTAGTTGCTGAACAACATCAGCATAATTCACCTTTACCATGCCAGGCCGGGCTCCACCCAGGTAACCGGTGGGCAGTTCTCCAACCTCAACATTAATATTTACAGTCACGTCGTCGTGAATATAGTTACCCCAGACTCCCCCTATTTGATTAATTCTATTGACATATATCGTGGGAGTATCTTCGGCAAAGTTGAAGTTAAAAGTCAGAGCCTGAGCATTTTTCTGATATCCGAAGGCTACAGCACCTATGGTCAGAGCACTAGCCAACAGCCGAAAGGGGAGCGTTTGAGCTTTATTAAGCATAACAGGGATTACGTAACTAATAGGAACGACAAGATGTGTGACTGACGTAGCAACAGAACAATGGGCAAGAAGAATCACCAATGCTTAGCAGATGTCTTCTTAATAGCTTCTATCTAAGTGTTTCTAAAACTGAGAGGTTTTACGGCCCATCAATAAGTAGCTTTATGTATATGTTGTTACCAGAATCTCGATTGAGCCATCGTACTTATACGTACACCCTCGCTATGAACAAAGAGATGTGGCCACTGAATATCTATAACTAAAAAAGTTAATAGAAAATACTGTCCACGTTATTGATACGTAAAATCAAAAGAGATTTTCTAAGACTTGTATGAAGCAAACCAAAAAGCTCAGTAAATTTATCAGATAGCTTTTTCTTGAGTGGTTTTAGTCCTCGCAAATTTACAGAGACCATATATCTAACCAAACATGGATTACTTACACTTCTTTTTAACAGGATAAAAACTGTTTATCCAATCTCCATCAACAATATTACTGGCAAATCTGGATTACTCTATTTGGCGTATTTTAAGCTTCAGTATTCTGGCAGTACTGTATTTAAGGGACTTCTAACAAGCCACAAAGCCCATGTGCATATAGCTAGCATTCGGGCATATTAAATGGGTATTCCCGGAGATTTAGAGTTTTAACTATGCTAGATATTTAAGGCTTATTCCTGCTTTACTCTATAAAGCCTCAAATTTGCCCTTGATCTTATAGTTCTCTCCATATGCTGAAATATAGACCTAAGACTTATCTATCTCCTGGGTGATTTCAGTAACCCAGGAGATTTTTCCACTAATATGACGATAAAAATTCTCTATCGCTATCTCATTAGAGTCACTACTAAGCTGACTCATAAACGAGTTCTGCAACAACTATCTCATAGTCTATGGTTAGCTAATGGTCTGGTATTCTTACTTTTCACCATGCCAACCAAGGCTCAATTGCGGGTAATAGCTGATGGATCGACTGCAACTACGCTGACTGGTAGTGCTGACTGTACTGCCACATGCTTTATCACAGGCACTAGCATTGTTGGAGATAATCTTTTTCATAGTTTTAGCGAATTTAGTATTCCTGAAGGGGTAGCCGTTATCTTTAATGATGGAGGAGCAACAAATATTTTTAGTCGTGTTAGCACCTCAAGCCAAGCATCGACCATCTTAGGGAATCTTGTTGTGGGACCAGGAGCCGCTAACTTCTTTTTGCTTAACCCTGCCGGTATTATATTTGGTCCTAACGCTGAACTAAGTCTCAATGGAGGAGCATTTGTTGCGAGCACAGCAGAAAGAGTCAACTTTCTAAATGATGACGCATTTATCGCCGGTACATCTACGGAACCAGTTCAGCTAACGATTAGTACCCCCGTTGGGCTGCAGTTTGGCAACACTGCAGCCCCCATTGTGAATCAGTCCCAAGCAGCATCAGTCTCTAATACGTTGGGGGCTCCAGCAGGCCTCCTCAATTCATTTAATACTGTGGCTCTCATAGGAGGTGACATTACCCTTCTAGGGGGTAATCTAACGGCACCAGGAGGAAACATTGTTCTAGGCAGTGTTGGGCCAGGAAGCGAAGTCATGTTTTCATCAACATCATCTCAAGGGTTTGATTTTAGCTATGACATCAATACAACCTATCAGAACATTCAGGTACTCGGTTCACTGATTGATGTAGGGGGGCCTGGTGGTGGTCAAGTTGATCTACAGGGAAACGACATCATCTTCGATAGTTCAGGACTCTTTGGAGTTACTTTTGGTCCTTTTAACAGGGGAGAACTTAGCCTCAATGCTAGACGGCTAAATCTAACTAACTCCGCTATTCAAGGAATCACCTTTAGCCCAGCTCAAGGTCCTGATGTGAATATCAGCATCGATGAACTAAGCATGACAAACAGCTCAGTCATTTCTGCCGAAACCCAAGGTCCAGGCAACAGCGGCCAAGTAAGCATCCAAGGGCAAAACCAATCTTACGCTGATGTTGTCACTCTCGATACCAGTGGATTAGGCACTGAGGTAGGGGCTGGAGCAACCGGTCAAGGGGGAGATGTAACCGTTGAAACAAGAACCTTACATTTGCAAAATATGGCTGGCATTGTAGCCAATACCTTTGGAGCAGGCAACGGAGGTAATCTGTACATAACAGCAACCGCTGAAACTACCTTACAAAAAGAATCTTCATTAGAAACCATCGCCAACGAATTTTTACAGAATCCAACAGCTCCACCAGGTATTGGTATTATCACCTCTGATGTTGGAAATGCAGGTAATATTTGGCTAACCACTGGACAGTTGACAGTGCAGGACGGCTCGCAAATACAGGCCACCACATTTGGCAATGCTGGCAATGGAGGACAAATTATCGTCCAGGCAGATGCAGTTACCCTAACAGGCGACTCGGAAAACGGACAGTCCAGCGGTATTCTCAGTCAGGTGGAGCCAGGCCAGACAACGGGTAATTTATCCACCAGTCAAGGCGGCGACATTTTGATAGAGACTGGACTGCTGCGGCTGTCGGACAGTGCGGTAGTTAGTGCAACAGCAATTAATGCTGGCACAGCAGGTAATATCACGCTTCGTGATATAGAGCGACTGGAGATTACGGGTAGTGAAACCCGCACGTCGGGATTATTTGCCATTGGTCAAGGAAACGGCCAGGCTGGCAAAATTGATGTTACTGCTGATCACATCCGCTTAGTTTCTCGGGCTCAAATTACAGCTTCCACTGAAACCACTGATGGTGGTAACGTCATCTTGCATGGAACTGAAGATATTATTTTACGGGAAACCAGTCGGATTTCGGCTAGAGCTGGAGATGGCGGTTCCGGCGGTAATATATCCATTAAAACCCCGTTTTTGATAGCTATACCCAATGAAGATAATGATATTGTTGCCACGGCAGTCAATGGTACCGGTGGCAATATTCAAATCACTGCATCCACTATTTTAGGTTTTTTAGAGAGACCTGCCATTACAGGCAACAGCACTAATGATATTGACGCCAGCTCTCAGTTTGGCACAGATGGCACAGTTATCATTAATCGGCCTGATGTTGAGCCTGATGAAGGATTAGCTAACTTACCCGAAAGCTTGGCAGATAAAACTAATCAAGTAGGCGAATCCTGCGGCACAGTGAATACATCAACAACGGGCCGATTTACTATGACTGGTCGAGGGGGACTACCTCCCAACCCCAGAACTGCTCTGCAAGAAAGACGTGTCTTTGCCGATTTAGGTGATGGAAATCAGCACGTTGAACTCGCATTACCTGAGACATTGGAAGCAGCAGCACTGCACTCTCACATCTCTGAGACAGCTCAAATTGTTGAAGCTCAAGGTTGGATGACGGGGCTAGAGGGAGAGATTATATTAACCCATCAAGTTATCAATCATTCTTATAACCATCCTCAACAGTTTTATCCTCAGTGTCAACAGAGTTAAAAAACTCCGTCACTAATCGAATGCTTATATTTTTGTGCTCATAGTGAATCTTACCTGTCAGCTCTATGCGATTTAATTGCCGGTACCAACGTCAGCTGTTTTTTACCATTTGGGTGGTCTTAGGGTTTACTATCTGTTGGATTGGGTCCGGTCAAACACCTGCTTTATCAGCAAGTACGACAGAGCCATCTGTCATCATCCAACATACAGAGCAGACTGATGCCTCAACTGCGGAAAAGCGAGGCAGCGATCTCTATGGGGCAGGTCAATATAGAGTAGCCATTACTACTTGGCAGCAGGCACTGCAAATATATCAAACTCAAAGTAACACTTGGGGGCAAGCACGAATCCTAAGCAACTTAGCATTGGCTTATCAACAAATCGGTCAAAGGTCTGATGCAGCCCAGGCGATGGATGGTAGTCTAGAGCTCTTATCGAGTACAGCGGATGTACCCAAAACACAGCTCCCAAGCTATGCTCAGGTTCTCACAAACCAAGGTAATTTTCAGCTCAATCAGGGTCAAGCCGAAGAGGCATTACTCCACTGGCAAGAAGCTGAAAAGATTTATCAGCAAATTGGTCATACAACTGGAATAGTTCAGAGTCAGCTCAACCAGAGCCAGGCACTACACGAGTTAGGTTTTTACCGGAGGGCAGTGGATAAGCTAGTCGGTGTACAAGAAGATCTCTTACACCAACCTGAATCTGAATTGCACGTCATCACGTTACGGCATCTAGGCAATCTATTACGAGTGGTTGGTCAACTAAGTCAGTCTCGTCAGGCTTTGAGCCAAAGTTTAACCATTGCAAAGACCTTACAACTTACGGAAGAAACAGGAGAGACCCTAATCAGTCTTGGTAAAACAACTCAGGCTCAGCAGGACTGGACTACTGCTGAGGGGTATTACCAAGAAGCAGATAAACTCTCCCTATCACTTGAAACACAGCTTAGAAACCAGCTGGCAAAACTGGATTTATGGCTTGCCACAGGCCAGCGAGAGCAAGCTGAAGTGATAGGCAAGACTATCGTGAACCAATTAGAGGAGTTGCCGGTCAGCCACACCACTATTTATGGACGGATTCACTTAGTTCAGAATCTCACACAGTTATATCGAGACTATGCTGATACAGCTTCTCCAAACTGGACATCCTTGGCTCAGATAGTGGCTAAGGCAACTCAGGACGCTCAGGCAATAGGCGATCAACGGGCAGAAGCCTATGCGTTAGGCCAACTGGGTAATGTGTATGAACAGACTAAGCGGTGGGATGAGGCAGTTGACTTAACGCACCAGGCGCTCAACCTGGCTCAGTCCTTGAATGCTTTGGATATTGTGTATCAGTGGCAATGGCAGTTAGGCAGGATTTTGAAACAACAGGGGATGCGGGGAGATGCGATCGCAGCCTATGCTAGCTCTGTTGACATTCTCAAAACTCTACGAGGTGATTTAGTTGCCGTCAGCGCTGACTTACAATTCTCGTTTAAAGAGAGTATCGAACCCATTTATCGAGAATTGGTTGATCTTTTACTACAGCCTGAATTTTATCAGACTGTAGATGAGACCCATCTCGAACAAGCACGCACTGTCATTGAATCCCTTCAACTAGCCGAATTAGACAACTTCTTTAAGGAAGCTTGCATGGATGTACACCCCATCCAAATTGATAAAATTGATCCACAAGCAGCCATTTTTTATCCGATTCTTCTTGGAGATCGATTAGAAGTTGTTTTACGATTACCTAACCAACCTCTACATCACTACTCTACAAATGTTTCCAATACTGAGATCGAGTCACTTACCCAACAACTACGAGAATCCCTCGTGATTCGTAGTCGCCGAAATTATTTACCATTATCTCAACAACTTTATGACTGGTTAATTCGACCTGTGGCCAGAGATCTCAAGGCTAGCGGCGTTACGACCCTTGTCTTTGTCCCAGACAGGCCACTCCAGGCCATACCTATGGGTGCCTTACACGATGGGGAACATTTTTTGATTGAAGACTACAATATTGCCCTTACGCCGGGCCTTCAACTGTTATCTCCACAGCCCATCTCCAGGAAAAATATTCAGATCTTAGCGGCGGGCCTTACAGAAGGTCGTCAGGGCTTTGCCCCTCTGAGTCATGTAGCCTCAGAAATGGATGCGATCCAAACCAACATTCCTAAAGGCGAAGTCCTCTTAGACCAGGCATTTACCCGTGACTCTTTAAAGAAAGAACTGCAATCCTCTAGCTTCCCCATTATCCATATTGCCACCCACGGTCAATTTAGTTCTGCTGCAGAAGACACCTTCATTCTTTCTTGGGATAATCGAATTAATGTCACTGAAATAGATCAGGCTCTCCAAACCAACTCGTTAAATGGAGATACGGCAATTGAACTATTGGTGCTGAGTGCCTGTGAAACTGCCAAAGGTGATAAGCAAGCCGCCCTTGGCATAGCAGGCACTGCCGTCAGAGCAGGCGCTCGCAGCACATTAGCGACTTTATGGTCTGTAAATGATGAGGCCACAGCAAAACTGATTGGTCATTTCTATGAAGCATTAATAAATACTGATTTCACCAGATCCGAGGCCCTTAGACAGGCACAATTAAAACTGCTGCAAGACCCGCAATATCGTCACCCCATCTACTGGGCACCTTATGTCCTATTAGGCAATTGGCTATAAGAATTTTACTAACGACGTCTTGTTGGATAGACGGTTGATAAAAACCAGGGGATATGAGTAACGACTTCTTTATTTTTCCTACTCAATTGCATAACCTTTGGGATTTCAGAACGAGTAATAGATGTGGACTAAGCAATAGGACATCTACCCCATGTACTCAGACGGTCGTTATCATCAAACCCTGGGTTATCTACACATTCAGTTTGGCAACCTGGATGCAGCCTGCCTGGACTATTTAAATGCCATTGAAGCGTTTGAGCGCGAAGATGACCAGGCAACGGTACTACAGCTAACTGAACGTCTGAATGAGCTCAACTGTGAAATAGACACCCCTGCCACAGTGAATGCTCGAACCTCCCTGTCGATCCAATTAAAAATTGAAATTCTTAGACTTTGTCGTCTGGGGCTACGCCACAGCCGTCAATATAAGTACCAAATTGCCATCAATCTGCTGGAGCGCGGTCTACAGCTCAGCGATACTCTGATGGATATAGATCCCCATCAAGGGCAATATTGCGCCGCAATTGCCCTTGGCATGATGGGCAAAATTTATCATGCTCAGCGATATTATCAGTTTGCTCTTGCGGCCTTTAAGGCGTCTTTAGATGCCTTAAAGGCCGCAAGAGCAAACTGATAATCGAACCCAGAGACGGATCGCAACAATATTATGTGACATCGCCAGCATTGCTGAAATTACCAATCATCCGGCGGTGGCGGTAGAGTACTACCTAGATGCTCTATGGTATTTAAACGCTAGCGGGCAAAAACCTCAAGCCAAACAAATCATGGAACAACTGGATAAACTGTGTAATGTGCCAAAACCGACTGCGGCATTAAGGGCTCATTAGCATCTGCTAAAAATTCCGATTAGGGATATGTAGAGTTCCTAAAATCTGATGTCTACAAGTTTTAGGCTGATTAAGCCCATGGAGAGCGGTTCTACCCTTTAGAGTAGAACCGCTCTCTATTTTTCTGTTGAGCCGTGCGCCACGGATACAGGAGCCTGGCCACCAACTGATCCAGTGAGTCAATGTAGATTTCTGCAATCATAATCTGCGGGTTTAACCACTCCGCTTGTAAGGAATTGCGAGTGTCTTTTCGTCAGTAAAATTTTATCGTAGAAATATGTTGAGTTAAGTCCATATTTAATACTTTTTGGGAACATGTTTTCTCTCTAAACCTAGCTAACAGATAGTTTTATGCCAGGAATAAAACAACTATAGGACACTCATAATCTTCACGTAAATTCCTTTAAAATCAATATCGGAGAATAGCATGGCAACAATTAACGGCTCAAATTTCAATAATATGCTGCGTGGCACCTTAGCCAACGATCAGCTGAGTGGTTTGGGCGGTAATGACTTTCTCTTTGGAGATGATGGCGATGACTCACTCTTGGGTGCTGAAGGTGACGATGTCCTGGATGGATGGAGTGGTAACGATATTCTCGCAGGAGACAGTGGCGACGATTTGCTGATGGGCAATAACGGTAGTGATATCCTTGACCACATAGATCCAAAATTGGTGCCTATTGCTAGAAGCAAGGTATCATCATCGTCTTACGCATCTGCCTGTCAGGAGTAAAAGCGATGTCCCAACAGCGTCATAATCAGAATCGAACTGCCATCGTTTACTTTGGCCCTAC
>JBCCJR010000223.1:0-8327 GCA_039045805.1 Cyanobacteria bacterium P01_C01_bin.118 | reverse complement strand
TCGCCCCCGATATTCATAATTACTCCAGGTCAACACATCTACACCATTGGGCTGGTAATGGGCATAGGTTTGCTCAAAGGTTGCCTGGGTATCACGATTAAAGACGGTAATATTGCGCTGCTGCAATTCTCCCGAAGCGGGCACGTCCAAGGGTGATTGCCCCGTTTGTTTCCCTGGGGCCACATAACCAGTACTTGCTTCTGACTTCTTGGCTTCTGACTTCTGCTCACCATGACTGCCTTCCGCAGCCACTGCCCGATTTATAATTGTCAGTCCCTCGCCCTCAGCCATGGGACCATATACCAGCAAATCCCCATCGGTTAGCGCTGGAGCCCCATAGCGTTGTTGTTCGATATCGGCAGCAGAGCGAGCCGTTTTCCACCAGCGAAAATCGGTGATGGCCCCAGCAAAATAATGTTGATAGTGGGCCTCGCCTTCGATGTAATCCCCCTTAATTCGAGTGACGCCACGGCGATTCATGCCTCCCAAGTAGGCCGCCCCCACCGGACTGAGGTGATAGGCTTTTTGGTTGTTCGACAGCGCTGCATTGCTATGGGTACTCGAATCAAAGCCCAGTTCCTGGCCATTGAGGTAGGCATGAAATTCAATTAAGTCTAGAGTTGGGGACTCGTCGTTGACGACCGCCACATGATGCCACTGGTCAGGGGCAATAATAACATCACTGACCCACACTGTTTCCTGAACCGTAGTACGTTCATAATTAGCAGTCCAGATCACGCAATAAACCTGCTGGTCTACACAATAAATGGAGAGACCCGCTTCGGCATCTCCATGGGTGTAGAGCAGTTGAGTATTGCTGCTACGGTTAGCAATATCCGCAGGTTTAAACCAAAATTCGATAGTAATTTTCTCAAAGGCTCCCAGGCCCAAACTCTTACGGGGCTGACCAATTGCTATAACATCGTTGTCGCCGTCGAAGGAGAGAACGGTGCCAGGTACCTCAATCGGTGGAGTGGGCAACGCCAAATCCACTGTTAGTCGTTGCGGTTGAAAATCCCCTAACACGCCTCCTAGAGCTAGATGATTTTGGTTACTGGACGCATCTAAGACAGTCCCCTCTGTTTCCACCTGAGTTAGAGGCCAGTAGCCAATTAAATGAGGGGAGCGCCCAGGTACACGGCGATGGCGGTAAATTTCCAGTTGATCATTGGTGCGTACTACATTCCACAGACGCACTTCAGCAATGCGTCCGTGGAAATAGCCCCCATTTAACCCCCGACCAATAAATAGCTGATCGCCATCATTGGCCCCAGGAATTTGGAAGGCAGGGGGGGCGCTCGCCGCCACAGAACTGGAAAAATCACCATTGATATAAAAATGCACTGCTCCCTCAGCCACAGTAACAACAACATGACTAAGGGTATTCGCGACAACGCTCTCCTGGCTGAGATACGCCACACCACTATTGACGGCATCGCTACGGAAGCGCAGCTGTCCCTGGGTATTAATGCCAAATTCTATCCGAGTGAGATTCTCAGCTGCATTATCCCAGGCAAAGATTATGGAGTCTTCTACGGATTCCACCAAAATCCAGGCTTCCAGGGTTAGCGCTGTCAGCCCCAGTCCGGAAACACCCTGACGTGCCAAAAATTGGTCCGTACCGTTAAAACTCAGAGCGGCTGGCCCCAATTGAGCCGGGAGGGTATCCAGGACTAAATCGGCCTGAACCCAGGTGGGCTGAGTGACAAACTCTTCGCTACCCAAGACACCATGATTAGCATTGGGGGTTCGATCCTCAATTAAGTCCGACACACTCGCTGTCAGGGGCCAGTAGGCCAGTAGATCAGCTTCCTGCCCGGTAAATCGCTGATACAGGGCCGCTTGAATCTCAGAGGCGGAACGCACCGTAGCCCACACACGCACATCTGCAATCAACCCAGCAAAACTGGTATCGTTGAGGTCGCGGCCAATATTTAATTCACTCCCCACAATTTGTGGAGATTGAGCCAGGGTAACGGTCTGATCCAACTCACCGTTGATATAAAACTGCAGAGTAGGGCCGTTAATGGTGACCGCAATGTGGGAGAAAACGCCAGTGGGAAGCGATCTCTCACTTCTGGGAGTAATGGGTGTAGCCGCCGTCCCATCTTGGAACTGGTCGTAAAACGCTAAGCGCCCCTCGGCATCTACCCACAGCATAAACTGGAGACGATGATCGCTCGCCTGACCTTTACTGATGATGGGATTGGGCCTGTGCTGGGAGGGATTTACCCAGGCCTCTATGGTGAGAGTACTACGATCTAATACGGTGATATCCGTAACCGCAACGTGGTCATTAATCCCATCAAATTGGAGAACTTGTTCAGCGATGTGGGAGGGCTGGAGCGATCGCAACGCCCAGTCTAGCTCCTTAAATGTCCACCCCAGTTTACGGGCCAACTTAATAAACCGATAGATCCGATCCAATTTGGCCAGACTCAGGTTCAAAATGGTTTCCTGAGGCGGGCGACGGGGGTCGGTGGCGTCGGCAGGTCCCTGTTTAATATCAAGGTAGCCCAACCCATCATCGGCCCGATTCACAAAAAAGAGACGGGACAGTCCCACGGTCACTTCTGTCTGACTTAAATCCTGGTAGAGCAAGTCATTCAACTCTTGACGGGTCAGCCCAGTTTGTTCCAGAAAAGTTGGGACATTCTGTAGTGCCGTTAATAAATCGGCTCCGGCATCCAGGCCATAGCGTTGGGTCAGTTCAGCTGGAGTGAGGGTTTCGGTTTGGCACAACTCCAGTTCGGTGGGAGAGAGGGACAGGGTTTCACGGGCGACCGCTGCTTCATTTACCGATTCTCCTGCCGCAGTTTCTCGATCAAACGTTTCGTAGACCTGCTCCAGACTTAGATCGACCTGGTCCAGGTAACCCCGAATTTCTTCCAGGGGCAAATTCAACGGCAAATTGAGGGGAAAGACCTCTGTATCCAGAACCGTGATGGCATCTTGCTGTCGGGTATTGGTTACCAAACCCTCTAATACCTCATTCACCAAATCGATGTAGGGAACCAGGGAAAAGGTATTGTCACAGTCGAGGCTTAGGGAAAATAAATCGGGACGACGGGAGCGGAGAGTGAGATTGGCCGGAATGGTGTTGGCTGGCACAGTGCCGTCCGACCGCTGGGTGATGTTGTCATCAACAAACCGCATAATATCGACAAAATAGGCTGCCGGACTCAGCACTGAGCGGCACGGATCACACTCCAGAAAGTCCAAATTATTGAAAATTTGCTGATAGTTGGGAATGGACTCTTGATGGTCCAGAAAAGATGGAGGCAGATTATTGAAAGGAGCCTGCTGTAAAGCGGGAGAAACAGCAGCCCGGATATTGGCCCAGGCCAGGGCGGTGCGCTGCTGAATACTGACCGCTAGCTGATGCACTCGTCGGGCTTGTTTCTTGCCATCGGCAAAATACTCGGCATAGCATTCGACAAACTCTGATTCAGGAACAGCTGCAATTTGTTGGGCAGAATTAAACTGAGGATGGGTTTCCTTAAACTGTTCCAGGGCTTCTTGATCAGAGAAAATGCGTTGGATTGTCATATTACAATGATGTCCTACCAGGTGATATCAAGGGAATTGGGGTGAACTTGTTGTTACAAAAAACTGCAACAACGGTTTATCAGCTCAAAAGCTTTTGCCGAAGGAATACCGCTAGTAGCAAAGAACAAATCACTATATGCACGAAGTTTTGCCAAGACAGGAAAATGGCACTCAAAGTGTTTGGGAACCTAGTGCCCGTCTCATCATGCGTTCTCTTGACTTTGCTAACAAAAAGATGATGTAAAAATTAAGATAGCGATCGCAACTATTGGTCAATAGAGCTTTGCTCTTCTCGCAAAGTACTCCGAATTCCGAATTCCAAACTCTAAGTTCCTGTGGAGATCGCTCCGCTTTAAGTTAGTAGTCGACACCGGGCAACTCAATGCGGTGATGGCGATTTTGAACGCTCATTTCATCAAAAAGTCTGAAGAAATGCTTTAAGCACTGGACATGCCTTAAAAAGCAGGCTAAGTTTGAAGTAATGTCCACCGTTCGTGGGGGTCTGCCGAACCTTGAAAACCGCATTATTTCGTCAACTCTAGAGAATCAATTGGCATATAAGGGTTTCAGCCTTTTTTAGGTGCTTTATTGCGACTGATTCTCAGTTATAAGCCCCTAATTTAGACCCCCGCGAAAATAGGTTCTAGAAGTCTTGATATATATAGTTTCCAGAAGGTAGGGGTTCAAAATTCATTACCCCGAAAGGGGACGGAAACATCAGTTGTCACCGTGCCGTGGATGCGGAGGACAACACGGTCCAAAATCCATTACCCCGAAAGGAGATGGAAACAACTCTTGCTTCGCGATAAAAAGGCTCTCAATCAAATGGTTCAAAATCCATTACCCCGAAAAGGGACGGAAACTATTGAAAGACAGAAAAATGGAAGAGAGAATAGGGAAGAATGCTGCTGCCGAATAGCCTTTTCCTAAAGCCTTTATATGATTTACCCTTCTCCCTCCCTTTTTCCTTCTTCCCTATTCTCTCTTTCTAAAGGGAGAGGGCTAGATAACCGGCACTAATGACCGAAGCCCCCTCCTACCAAACTCCATGTCAATATTCTTCCAAATTCGTATACACGGTAGAGGGCTGCACCTACAGTTCCCGAACATTTGCCATCACCCTAGCCCGCTGTTGCTCGTTTCGCTGTTCACGATAGGTAAGCTTAGAGACAATCACAAACGCAAGCAGCCCCACCAACGGACTGATCAGTGTTGGAAACCCATCAAAGTCAATGGTAAAAACTCCATTGGGGATATACAACAGCGTATTATCAACGCCAAACATTGTGGGCATTAAGGCAAAAAAGATAAACCGAGTGATAGACCCCGCCAGAATACAGGCTAGCGCGCCCTGCCCTGTTGACTTTGCCCAAAATAAACCACCGATCAGAGGCACCACTAATCCCGCAAAGCTCATATCAAAAGCTAACAGCAATAACACCCCTGTTTGAGGGACCCGTAGCCCTAAAAAGAGCCCCAGTATCGTAATTACAATGGCCATCAGTCGCGTAATCTGCAACAGTTTATCGCCGCCTGCACCGTGGGCACTGGCATGACGAATGCCTAAAACATTATGGGCTAGCACCGATGAAGTCCCTAAAATTGCACCATCTGCAGTGGATAGTGAGGCTGATAAAATCGCCGCTAACACTAATAGCCCTAAGACCGGTGGAACCACATTTTCCAGTAACGCAAATAGTACGGGACCATCCACCGTAATCCCCAGCTGACTAAAAATACTGGTTGAACCCAGGGCAATAATCGAAAAGGGAATACCGATGATTAATGTGCCAGCAGAGGCGAACAAACAAGCCCGCTGCGCAGTTTCCGGACTGTCGGCCGCAAAAATTCGAGCCATAAAGTCAATGGCCACCATATTGCCAAATCCGAGGGCAATAATACTGGCCCAATTAATCGCTGCCCCTGAACCGACTGAGGTCAGCTGATCAAAGGCTAACGGTCCCATGCCAGGCTCTATGCTCAAGCCAAAATTAGCCAAAACATAGAGTAACAGTCCCCAGGAACCTAACAAGGCAATAAACACCTGAATAAAATCAGTGTAGGCCACCGCAAAGAGACCGCCAGAAACCGTGTAGGCAAAGACTAAAACCGCCAGCAAAGTAATGCCACCAAAATAGCTCAGTCCCAAAAAGTTTTGAAACATGTAGCCTCCAGCCACCAGATTTCCGGCCAGTAAAAAGGAAAAGCTGACGGTCATAATGCAGGCCGCCACCAGCTCAACGGTGCGCCCATACTTTATACGGTAAAAGTCGGGAATCGTAATTAACCCCATACGGTTCATCGGCTTCGCCAGGAACAGACCGGTTAACAACAGGCATAAAGCTAATCCGATCGGTAATGCAGCTCCTGCCCAAAAACCAAATTCTGATGACAAATCAGTATTACCCAGGGTGGCATTTGAATCCACTGACTGCGCCATCAATGTAGCCGCTGCCAGGGGTAAAGCCAGTCCTCTACCTGCAACTAAGAAGTTGACGCTATCGCCTTTAATTTGTTTAGAGGCCCATACGCCAATGCCTAAGGTCCCTAAAAGGAATACAATTATTCCCCAGGAAAAAGCTGTATTTTCCATTCTACAAATCTCCTAAAATCAAACATCAATCTCGCTAATGAAACATAGTGGGCATTGCTGATGGACAGCTTTAGCTGTAAGAGACCGTTAAATAACGGTGATTAGCGATCGCAAACTCTGAAATAGAGGACAAAAATGCAAAAAGCCCGAGAATGAAATCAACTCAGCGTTTAGCTGAATAGACTCCTCCCGGGCTTTTATCCCTCCGTGCATCAGGCTTTAAAAAAGAACCTGACTGCATCTCTTGGACCAGACATCTGATACAAAATCAAATCGGAACCCTAGATGCTAAATTGTTGCTTAAACCAAACTATCTAAATGACTAAAAAGATGGTCGGAGCAAGACCCATAGCTCCAACAGCTAAACAAACCACAACGACATTTTCAGGATTTTACGTTGAATTTTCTATGTCCTAGTTTTAGCAATAAGTAATTATGAGAACAGTATTCATTAATACGATTTACTAATTTGAATACTGGGAATAGTAGCAAAAGATTTTCTTTAGAAAAAGCATTTGACTATTAATAGCCTGTGCCACATTAAATGATTTCCATTGAGAACACTGACATGTCTAGAAATCACAATTATTATCACAGTATTTATTTGTTTGATATTCTTTGAACGCAGACAGATATGACAGGAAAAGAGACGATAAATGATGCCCCCTGCTAAACAGTTTAAATACACGTTAGATCAGCCCCTGGCTCCCAATATTCCAGGCCGAATGTTGGCCCGTAAGCAACAAACATTTACGGACCCTGGCATTTTTGAGCAGGAGATGACCAATATTTTTGACAATGACTGGGTCATGGTGGGGCGTTCAGGTGCGATTCCCAATCCAGGTGACTATATAACAGCGTTTCTGGGGCAGCGTCCCATCATTGTCATGCGACAACAGGATGGGTCTGTCCGCACCATGGCAAACTATTGTCTGCACCGCTACGTCAAACTGTTAGAGGGCTGTGGCTCCACCAACAGTATTGTGTGTCCCTACCACTGCTGGGTCTACAAATTAGATGGAGAGCTGGTGGGGGTGCCTGAACGAGAGGGGTTTAAGCCAGACGATATCGATGGGCTAGCCCTGGAAACCCTGGCTACGGACGAGTATCTTGGCTATATTTTTGTCTCTTTACAACCGGATCTACAGCCTGTATCTGAGCGGTTAAAAAATCTGGGTCCCATTCTTAAAAACTTTGAGCTAGAGCGGTATCAAGATCGCCATGTGGTACACGAAGAACATTGGAATGCCAACTGGAAGCTAATCTATCATAATTTTATTGAGAGTTATCACACCACTTACACCCATAAAAAGTCCATTGGACCGACAAACCCCACTAAGGCGGTTGAATATGGATCTCCCATTGGCGACCCCAATTTTACGATTCATAGCAATTCCTACACCGATGAACATCAGCCAGATATTTATAACCCCCAGCTAGAAGAGGAGGAGTTTAGACGGTTTTATGTAATCGGTGTTTTTCCCAATGGTTTAATTGCAATTGATCCAAACTTTGTTTGGTGGATGGCCCTGGAACCCAAATCTGTTGATCAAACCAACGCGCGTTGGGGTCTTTCGTTTTCCCACCATGCGATGCAGGCTATGGCTGAGCCTGAAAAGTTTGTTGAAGAGATTGTTAATGTGATTAACGTAGCCACCACTGAAGATAAGGAAATGGTGGAAGGAATGCAGGCAGGGGCCAATTTTGGCTCAGATAGGCCGGGGCTATTACATGCTCCATTGGAAGTGTATATAAAAGAGTTTGATGATTATGTGATGCGGTTATCTGGGGAATAAGCCAGAGAGCGGTAATGTTCCTTTCTTAATAAGGTTCTCAGAAAAGATGGGTAGGCTCTCAAGTATTCTTGAATCAACTTCAGTCTGCTAAAGATGAAGATGCTTTATCTTTGTCTACAGTTTGGACTGTTTTAGGCAACTAGTTTATCAATGGTGAGTATTATGGACATCGGCATCAATATCGTTGGCTTAGTATTAGCGATTTGTTTGGCGCTTGTACATATATTTGCTAGTCGAACTCAGTGGCTGGCAACGATTCCCCAACGCTGGTGGATGTCTGTTGCAGGGGGAATTTCAATCGCCTATATATTCTTGGATATTTTACCTGAGCTGAACCATGCTCAGGAGGAAATTCTCCATAGCGAAAATACCCTTGTAAACTATTTGGA
>JBCCJR010000222.1:0-8359 GCA_039045805.1 Cyanobacteria bacterium P01_C01_bin.118 | reverse complement strand
CCCTGGCCGATGAGTTTTATGCTGCCTCCATGGATACCACCAACGGCAAAGCGATTCCTCTGCTGTGGGGGACCGACGCTGTCCATGGCCACAACAAAATTGTTGGCGCGACCATCTTTCCCCACAATATTGGTCTTGGAGCTACCCGTAATCCTGAGCTAATGCAGAAAATCGGTGAGATTACCGCCAGAGAAGTGATCGTCACGGGCCAGGATTGGACCTTTGCCCCTACCCTGGCCGTGGTCCGAGATCACCGCTGGGGTCGCACCTATGAAAGCTATTCAGAAAATCCAGAGATTGTTGCTGACTATGCTGCCGCTGTCGTCAAGGGGCTCCAGGGAGAGCTTAACAGCAACAACTTTCTCAGTCACCAGCATGTAATTGCCACCGCCAAACACTTTATCGGCGATGGCGGTACCCAACGGGGTAAGGATCAGGGGGACAACATTGACAGTGAAGCTGACCTGAGAGACTACCATGGTGCAGGCTATCCCCCGGCCCTTGAAGCAGGGGTACAAACTGTGATGGTGTCCTTTTCTTCCTGGTATGGCACTAAGATGCACGGCCACAAGACACTGTTAACCGATGTCCTCAAAGACCGCATGGGTTTTAACGGTTTTGTCGTTGGCGATTGGAATGGTCATGCGCAAATCTCTGGTTGTTCTCCCCAAAGCTGCCCCACTGCCTTTAATGCTGGTATTGACATGTTTATGGCCCCTGACAGCTGGCGTCAACTCTATGAGAATACCGTTGCCCAGGTAAAGTCTGGCAAAATCTCTCGCAGTCGGTTAGAAGATGCCGTCCGTCGCATTTTGCGCGTCAAGTTTCGTTTAGGTCTGTTTGAGAAATCCAAACCTTCAGAACGACCTTTAGCGGGCAACTACTCTCTTTTGGGGCATCCCAATCACCAGGCTATTGCCCGTCAGGCGGTGCGCGAATCGTTAGTGCTGCTCAAGAACCAGGAGAACCTTTTACCCTTACGCACTGACCAAACCATTCTGGTGACGGGTGATGGTGCAAATAATATCGGCAAACAAACGGGCGGTTGGACCCTCTCCTGGCAGGGCACCGGTAACAGCAACGAGCATTTTCCCAATGGTACATCTATTTGGGAAGGGTTACGCAGTGCCATAGTGGCCGGTGGCGGCAATGCGGTTTTGAGTGAGGACGGCAGCTATGACCAGACACCAGATGTGGCCATCGTTGTTTTTGGTGAAAATCCCTATGCCGAGTTTAAGGGCGATTTGGACCATTTAAAGTATCCTTCGGATAAAGAACTGCAGTTGCTCCAATCATTTCAAGCCAAAGGAATTCCTACAGTGGCTATTTTTTTATCGGGTCGTCCTTTGTGGGTGACGCCTGAAATCAATGCTGCCGATGCTTTTGTGGCGGCATGGCTGCCGGGCAGTGCTGGGGAAGGGCTCGCCGATGTGTTGTTGCGTAAACCTAATGGAGCCATTAGCTTTGACTTTAAAGGTAAGCTCTCATTTTCATGGCCCCGGATGGCAACCCAGTCGCAGGAAAATCGCGATGATAACAACTATGAGCCGCTATTTCCCTATGGGTACGGACTCACCTATAAAGATCATGGAAATGTGGCAGAACTGCCTGAAATATCAAGATTGGACGGTAGTGAAATAACTACGGGTAATGCCCTTTTTGCATTTGGTAAGGCGATGGCACCATGGAGTCTACAGGCTAGGGTGGGAGAGACTTCGAGTGCGGTGGTGGATGCCCGCACACAGCTAGGTAAGACGCTAACCATTCGTGCCATTGACCGGGCGGCTCAGGAGGATGCTCAGCAGTTTGTGTGGAGTGGGGCGGGCGCGATCGCACTTACCGGACCAGCTACTGACTACACTGCCGCTGCCCATTACGATGATATGGCCCTTGTGGTTCAATACCGGGTGGATGCTTCACCAGCAGGCTCTGTTACGCTATTTGCTGAATGCGGCGATACCTGTCGAGCTGATTTGGATATAACCCAGCTATTGACTGAGGCCCCTGTTGGAGAATGGACCCAGGCAGAAATTGCATTGAGCAGCCTGGCAGATGCGGGGGTAGATTTGTCTAAGTTGACTACTTTCGGGCTAGAGACAGCGGCCCCTTTTTCGCTGAGTCTATCTGATCTACGGTTAGTGTCTAGGGAACCCGGTTCATAATAGACATCTGTAACTGCTTTCAGTTGATAGCATTGCTAATGGGATGCATTTACCAAGCCGTAGTCGCTGATAGAATGGAAGGATGGGGTGTAGCTGATTTTTGGGAGTGCTTAATCTAGAAGATTCTGCTATGTTGCGTTTCTAACGGATTGATTCATTTTTAAAATCAGCAACAGCTAGAATAGTGGATTGCATCTTGCATTGTTGTTTTTTGTTGGCAGTATAACTCTTCATTCTGAGTTTAGTCTGAGTATGGTAGCTGATATTCGATCACAAGCGGTTCAATTGGTCGAAACCTTGCCAGAAAAACAACTGGCTGATGCCGTGAGATTTTTAGAATTATTATCTAAACTGGAAATGTATGTTCCTAAGACTAAGCAGGAGACTGAGTTGGTTTCGACCATTCAGCGTTGCCTGTCTTCAAAAGAACAGCAGCGGTTGGATCACTTACGCGATCTCAACCAGCAGGGTGACTGCCTAACAGAATCTGACTATCAAGAACTGATTCGATTAGAAGACGAGCTAGAGAAATTTGCCGTCGACAGATTAAACGCATTGATCCAGCTAGCTGATCTGACTAATATCGGATTGGCAACCCTTAACCAAAGATTTAAGGCCATGCCGCCCAACTCCCATGCCATCGAATCGGGAGCGTCTCACATCCCTGACCAAACGGACCGTTCAGACTAGAGCTAAAAATTATTGCGAGTATTGTCATTGTCCTGGAGACTATGCCACTGATAGTTTTACCGTGGACCACATATTGCCCCGACAAAAGGGTGGTTCTAACGAGCTAAACAACCTGGCCTGGGCTTGTTTTGGTTGCAATGGACGCAAACAGGCCCGCACCGAAGCAACGGATCCAGAAACAGGCAAACTAGCAAAGTTTTACAACCCACGCACCCAACGCTGGGCTGACCATTTTTGCTGGAATAAAGACACCACCATCATGATGGGTAAAACCCCCGAAGGCCGCGCAACGATAGAGTCTCTCAGCCTTAATCGTCCTAATATTGTTAACCTACGTCGATTGTTAATCGCAGTAGGCCTCCATCCACCCCATTTCTGATCTTCCTGCTACAGCCAAGTGACTAAAGTCATATCATCGCTCTCCCACATCATGACTTTAGTCACCCTCACAAACGCTCTCTCATAAGAAAATCACTCTTCTCCCAGAAAATTATTAGCCCCAATAAAAAATCCTAGAATACTGTTGCAACGACTCTGGATCGCCCTTAAGTTCTCAATCTTTAGCTCCAGCCGACGGGCCTGCCTAATAAAAATTTCGGCATTGGGCACAAGGTTTTTGTGATTGTTGGCAGTCATTTTCTGCGATCGCACGCTCTTCGGATTAACCATGCCATGGTCGATGATGGCCAGTCATGTGAGGGAAGTATAATGAAGCTATTCCTGTGTTTGCACAAGGGTTGATATGGTAGACAATTCTGAGTCCCGTCTAGACCGTCTGGAATCTCTGATGACTCAATCAGGGGAAATTATTCTACGCACTACTGAACTGGCCCAGCAAAACTCGGAGCAGATTCAGCGAAACTCGGAGCAGCTCAATCGTCTAGAGCAGCTTGTACAGCGAAATTGGGAACAGGGTAACCTACTCCAGCAGACTATGGCTCAGTTAGCGTTGCAGGCCGCTAGCGATCGCGCTGAATTTGAACAACATAGACGGACGACCGAGGCGGCATTGTCCAAGATAGATCGAGTGCTTGATTATTTAATGGGGCAACAAGAAGATTGAAGAATCATGGTCAGACCAACTTGGGTATACCTGACTGTTATGGCCATTCGCGGCTCATGGGTGCGACGTTATCCACTCTACTAGCGGTATTTACCCTGATCACTTTTGGTCAACAACCAGTCAATGCTCAGAAGCGTTGTGAAATTGTTGATCTTAGTTACGATGGTGGACCAGCTTTTGATATCTATGCGGGCGACACATTTGATGATGATCAATTTGGTCCAGCAACTATT
Organism: Cyanobacteria bacterium P01_C01_bin.118; assembly: GCA_039045805.1. Lineage (GTDB taxonomy): Bacteria > Cyanobacteriota > Cyanobacteriia > Phormidesmidales > Phormidesmidaceae > Leptothoe. Next base: position 4,211 of record JBCCJR010000222.1, on the reverse strand, counting down.
ACGGGCGAAACCCAGGGTTCTCGTGTAAATGCTCGTTCTACACCCGGCGGTGACCATGACGGTGCCTATGGTCTTGTCGGTGACCCAGTTGAGATATTGGGCTTTGGCTATGGTCCTAATTGTGCTCTTTGGTGGAAAACCCGTTTTCCAGGCTCAGGTTATGTGGGCTGGATTCATGATGATTATATTCAAACGCAATATGGACGCGGTCTTTGGGATTAGTAGATCGTCAACTTTCAAGACTTAGGTTAAGACGAGCAGTAGGCAATAGACATCAGGTAGTGGAAAACCCTAAGCTACACAGCACTAAGCCAGTCCTGCCTCACCCATAGCTCTACTCAGATCGCTGGTCAGCTCCAAGCTATTTGCCCAGGTTTTCAAATAGTCAAAATCCAGATTCTGACCTTGAACTTTTAGAACCCCCAATACATCACGCCATTGTTTTTCAGATTGGCTGCGTTTTCCCCATCTCAATTTGTTCAAAATCACGTCTTCAGGAGAGGCCAGGTAAAAGTTATTGATTAACTGTCGACGATTGAATTTAACAGCATCCCAGGCTTCATTACCCGCAATCACTAAATCAGCCCGTTCAATCGTTTGCTGATCGATAATTTGCAGGGTATTCATTCGCCCCGATACGGCATCCTCAACACCGGCAACATAGAAGCCATCAGCTTCTAATGCATTTACCAGTGGGTATAGGGCAGTACCAGATACGCTGATCATTACGTCTACATTGATTGTTAATCGCGGTTCACCATATGTGGTGGATGCAACACCGCTCATTACATAGTAAAGAAATTGCAAGTCAGTGAATATGGCGTGTAATCGACGGGCAAGTCCTATTGAATCTTGCTGTGCCCATGTCTTTGGATCGCCCTTTGGTTTAAAGTCTCTTGGCCAATGATCTCCTAGCCAGGTTTGAGCTACTTTATCCGCAAACGCTTTCTGGTCGAGATGGCCAAATCTATGTTTTAGTCCACTCAAAGACAGAGCCAAGCCTCCTTGGGTAAATTTGACGGTCATGGCCATGCGCTGCTCATTAGTGCGCTGCGCCAGCAGCTTAAATACGTATCGATCAGCTTCAATGGAGGTATCTTCGGCTTGAGGAGTGTAGGTTGCAACCATGGATACTGCTTCTAGCCAATCAATCAAATATTAACACTCACTTTTTAACTGACCTGCTCCACAACAAACTGGCAAAAGAACTCAGGGCTTATAGCATCATCGGGAAACATGGATTTTTGCGTGAATCTTAACCGTATAGAGGATTAGCTTAGCGATTTAGCTCGGCTTGAAATGATCGTTGTGACTTATGCACACAAAGCTGTATGGATAAGACTTATGCTATTTCTACCGCCCACAATCGTTTGGCTGCTAGGCGTTTTCAACCACATTGCTCTGGGCACTAGTATCGTGTGCTGGACTCTAACTTTGGTCAGTTTATTTAAGTATCAGGGGAAATTGTTTGGCTGTCTTGGTTTGTTATTTTTCCCGGCCGCTTTCGTTTTGGGATGGTTGAATTTTAATCGTTACCGCAATCGGATAATTATGATCCTATGGACGGCCATGCTTATTGTGATAGGGATAAATATTGGAATACATGCCACGTTCTTCCTAAAGATGCTTTCCCAGTAGACTGAGCAACAATGGGGTGCCGTTTTGATGACATCAGCCGAAGGTCTTGATCAGCCAGGCTTATCCTGACAAACTGACAGAGTATCGAAGGTTCTGGGTGTAGTTCTTTGTAGATACCCCATGAAGCTTATGCCTATGGCTGCCCCTGTGCTGGCAGTGACCATTGCCCCGTTAATTGCCGATAGCGCCACAGCATACACCCTTGAAGGTGAATCCGTCGAAAGCATAAAAGCGGGATTGAAGGTAGCAATCTGCACGCAGGATTGGGGCAAAGCGGAGGAGCTGTCCAGTAACCTGATCGCCTCATCAGCCATCACCCCAGAGCATCGTCAATCATTGGTGGATTGGCGACATCGGTTTTCTGATTACTCCAAAGGTCAAGTTAAGTTTGATAGCGTGCCTAATTGCGAAGGTGTTCAGCCAAAAGCTGTGGAGGTGAGAGTCCAGGCTTATCAAACTCCTATACCTCGTTTTTCTGGTTCTTCGCGTGTTGCTACCTCCCCCTGCTACATGGAGATGCGTGGCGTGGTGACAAATTTAAGCCATATGTGTGGGACCGGGGAGTCTGAACCTGTGGTTGCAGCGGTTTCTACAGAGTCCAGAAGAGCTGACCTAACAACGCTATATGTCAGACAGGTTGGTAATACAGTTCAAGGTACATTGTGGAATACGGGTGAGGCCCCTGCAAATAATATTCGACTAAAAATCAAAGGTGAGCAGGAAGGAAGACCTCAGCAATATCGAGAAATTGATATTAGTAGTTTGGCTGCCGGTGGACAAAGTGAATTTCAGGCGGATTTCACGTTGTTACCAGTGAATTTCAGTATTGAATCGATTACGTTTGAGTAAGATGACTGGACGGCGAACAATGAGCATAGTTATACCGCCCTTGCAGCGGTAGGCAGTGGCCAGCGCCCCGAGCCGCGTTGTCAGAGGTGCTGGCTTTTGCGCAAGTCTTTCATCAGTAGTTCTTTCAGGTATTTCGGTGGATGTAGTCCCTTGCGGACCGAAACAATATCAACTTGTTGCCATTCAGCTTGGGTGAGCTGGATTTGTAATGCACTCATAGTTTCAGAGACGACTAGTTAGTCAACAATCTATCCACTACTACTATCTATCAGTAGATAGATAGTAGTAGTGGATAGATTGTTGAGTTGTTGGGTTGATTTCCGTTTTCTGAACACAGCAGCAGTAGAATTAAGCCATCTATCAACCTCTATTTTTGTATTTCTCTAATACCAAAGCCTCTAGCAAATCAGCTTGTTTCGTTTTTTGTAACTCAGGGGACATCAAGGATTTGTATCAGCCATACTAGCGACCACAGTTGCCTGTATGGAAAGCAGCCTATGGATACCTCTAAAAACCGATCGCGTTTTACTCTATTCAAAGACGCCCGCGACCACCAAATCCTTTGCCTGACGATATTTCTCGGCTTAGGAGTCGCCATGCGCGACTGGTCCCTACAGCCCGCCATCGTCGCTACCGCCATCCTCTCAACCCTGGTTACCCAAGGACTGCTTTCCTGGCTAAGCTCCCACAAAGAACTAACCCTTCACCTTGAAAAGTTCATCCATGGGTTCCCTTTTAGAAGGCTACCGTGTACACACATCTCGAAAAAGAGCTCAAAATCCTGCATTACCCCCCTCAATCCTCCCTTCGTAAGGTGGGAAGAATCTTTTCTCCCCCTTACGAAGGGGGAGTTAGAGGGGGTTAGGCAACCGCAAATGCTAGTTGCCAGTACTTATGTGTACACCGTAGCCTTTAGAAGGGGAACCGCCAGGGAGGGGTTTCGACCGTTTGCGCAAGATGTCGAAACCCCGACCCCTTCGGCCCCTCCCCTTCTAAAGGAGAGGACATTCAACTGGCGTAGCCCCCTTATCACCGCCCTGGGCCTCAGCCTCCTCCTCCGCACCGACCACATCGCCACCATGGCCTTCGCCGCCGCCATCGCCATTGCCAGCAAATTTCTTTGCAAAACCAACGACAAACACTTCTTTAACCCCGCCAATCTGGGCATCATCGCTGCCCTCACCCTCACCAACGACGCCTGGGTCTCCCCCGGTCAATGGGGCGACGAAATCTGGTACGCCTTTATTTTTATCGGCGCAGGTGGCATGGTCCTCAAGCGCGTCGGTCGCTGGGACACCACCGGCATGTTCTTAGCTAGCTATGCCCTACTAGAGGCCGTCCGTAATCTCTACCTCGGCTGGACCTGGGACGTATGGTCCCACCGGATGATGAGCGGCTCGCTGTTGTTGTTTGCCCTATTTATGGTGACCGACCCCAGATCAATTCCCAATGCACGTCCCGCAAGACTCATTTGGGCATTGGCCATTGCTGTACTGACATTTGTGTTACGCAATCAGTTCTATCTCTCGACGGCTGTGTTCTGGGCGTTGTTTTTATTAGCACCACTGACCATAGTGTTAGACAAACTTTGGGAATCCCCTCGATTTGAGTGGAAGAAAAAAGACACTTTAGCTTTGACTTCTTAAAGTCACCTAAATAAAGAACTGATCGTGTTCAGAGGCTTAGCGAAAACTGGTTCCCCTTACTAAGGGGAACCGTCAGGG
>JBCCJR010000221.1:0-8360 GCA_039045805.1 Cyanobacteria bacterium P01_C01_bin.118 | reverse complement strand
TCCGGCAGCGGCAGCGGCCAAGGTAGCCAGTCAAAAAAGTACCACCCAGGCCAATCAGCAGCTGCTGGTCAATCTAAGTCAGCTACTGCGGGAAACGGCCCTGCGAAATCTGGCTCAGCAAACGGCCGCTCTCTACGGTGGGGACGCCCTGCCGGCTATTTTTAAGACAGACGCCCCCTCAACGCCAACTGCTAAAACCGCCACACTGCGCTCAATTTTGGCTGCTTCCACACCGACTACCACCGTTGAACAAAAGCCGGTTTCTCTTATGCTGGTGGGGCGTACGGGGGCCGGCAAAAGCAGCTTGATCAACACTTTGTTCAAAACAGACCTGGCCGAGGTGGATGTGCTGCCTAGCACCGAGCAAATCCGTCAGTACAGCTGGCAGTTAGACACAGGAGAACGCTTAAATCTGATTGATTCTCCGGGGTACGAACAGATTGCCCGAGGAGAATTTCGAGAGTTGGTGCTGGCTGAGGCGGCCAATGCCGACTTGCTGGTGCTGGCCACCCCGGCCCTTGACCCTGCATTGCAAAGTGACAAAACCTTTTTGCAGGATCTCAAGATCGATGGGCAACAGCCGCCGACGGTGGTGGCCCTCACCCAGGTAGATCGACTGCGACCAGTGAGAGAATGGCAGCCCCCCTATGATTGGCAAACGGGAGAACGCCCCAAAGAGAATGCTATCCGTGACGCCGTGGCCTATCGAGTGGATACCTTAAACCAATCGACGGTGGTCCCCCTGGTGACCTATGACAGTAACAGACCGGCCTGGAATGATGACATGCTGGCCCTAAAACTGGTGGAAACCTTGGGCCATGCTAAGCAATATCGTCTGGCGCGGTTTCTGACCAATCAGAAAGCGTTAGCCAAAGCTGCCGCTAAACTGATTGACCAATATACCTTTCAAATGACCACTGCCCAGGGTGTGACCGAACTGCTCAAAAGTCCCATTCTGCGATATATCTCGCGTATGATGACGGGGTCAGATTTGTTGGCAACCGCGCTGATGGAAAAAATCCCGGTGGAGCAGGCCCCGGTGGTGATCGGCAAACTGCAGCTAGCCTACGATGTATTTAATCTGGTGGCTCAGGAGGAGAGTACGTTTGAGCTGACTAAGCTATGGCCTACGCTATTGGAGAATGACGCCCCACCGCCCCAAAATGCCTGGGCCTTTGGCCATGCGTTGATGGCCTACTGGTTGGGAGAAACCAGTCATTTGGATCAGGCATTTGAGCGGTATTTGCAAGAGTATGAGCAGGAAAATGCTGGGCAGTCTGGAGGGAGTGGGGGGGACGCTCGCTAAGCTCGCTAGGAGGAGGGGGAGGCAGGGGAGGCAGGGGAGGAGAATACGCCTATTTCTTCCCCCTCTTCCCCCTCTTCCCATTCCTCCTGACCTCACTCTCTATCTCTCTGTACAGCTTCCTTAAAAACCAAATTCTTCGATCTGGCTCTTTAGATAATTGTCAGCTTGGGCTGGGTCAAAATCACCGAACTGCATTTTCTCAATGCGAGATAAATCGGTTGGTGTATCTACCCCTAGCTCCTGGGCGAGTTCTCTGGCTAGATCAGTGAGGAAGAAGTTTTCTCCTTTATTAGGGGCTTTATCCGCAGTGGTGTAATTCCAGCGGACTAGCTGGGTGGTGATCCAGCTGGCAAAACTCTTCCAGGGATAGGGGTCAAAGTTAATCCGATCGGGAATGTCAAAGGAATTCCCCTGACCGTCCTCAAATTGTCCGGTCATGACGGCTTCTAACACCGGCAAGGGCTGGTTGAGAAACTCCTGGGGGGCAATGGCAGCGGCAATTTCTTTGCGGTTGGCGGGAGCGTTGGCATAGGCGGCCCCATCGATCAGAGCCTTGTTTAAGGCGCGGAATGTTTGGGGATTTTCATTGATCCAGAACTGAGTGGCTACAAAGGCACAGCAGGGGTGACCGGGCCATAGATCCTTGGTTAACAGATGGATAAAGCCAATGTCGTCCTGTACAACCCGCTGGGTAAAGTTGTCGGGAAGAATAAAGGCGTCGATTTGCCCGGCGGCCAGCTTTGAAATTGCATCCGGTGGTGGCAAAATCAGCAGACTGACGTCTTTATCTGGATTGAGGCCCCCGCTGGCCAGATAGTAGCGGATCAGCAGATTGTGGTTGGAATAGTCGTAGGGGATGCCAATACTCATGCCTCTAAAGTCGGCTGGACCATTGACTTTGCCCAGGTGTTTTTTGGCAACGGCAATCCCTTGACCGTTGTTGTTTTCGATACTGGCTAACCGCATGGGGAAGGGAGCTGACCCCAGACCTAGGGACATGGCAATGGGCATGGGGGCTAGCATGTGGTAGGCATCTAGCTCACCTGCGATCGCAGCGTCCCGAACCACTGACCAGCTAAAGTACTTAATTAGCTCTACATCCAGCCCTTGTTTTTCATAAAAGCCCAACGGCTTTGACATAATAATAGGGGCGGAACACGTAATCGGTAGAAACGCCACCTTTAGTTTGGTCTTCTCTAGGTTGCTAATGTCTGGAGCCTCTGTCGTCTCTTCGGCTACCTTTGTGGCATCACCGCAGTTAGCAAGGGTTACCAGGGCTGCCCCCACGGCAATATTTTGTAGAAACTTGCGTCGAGTCACCTGACTCAGGCGTTTAGCATCCGTAAAAAACTCACCCGCTTTCGGGCCAAACGCTGCCCCAAATGCCTGGTCCAGACCGCCCGCTAATTGGATCAAATCTCTCACAAGCTTTTCACGTTTTGGCTTGCCCTGACCCACCATGCTGATAAACAACGCTGTCCGCAGCTCTGCCTGGGTAATCGAATCAGCGGTTTCAAGGGCAGATGGCTGATAGTGCCGCATCTTAACCAGGTCGTCGATCAAGTCAGTGGGACTTTGAGGCATTTCTATTTCTGCCATTAAATTCCAATGAGCTTGAGTGGAATGAAACCCTCCACAAATAACACAGGCAGTAATAATAGAGCTACTTGTTCCCCGTTCACAGGAGAGATTATTCCAGGACTGAGACTGATTAGCGGTTGACATCATAATTAAGTTTCTATGGGTGAGGGCTGTCACCTTTTTCTATGAATGTTATTCCGGTCCGTTTCTAAGTATCAGGACCAATCACAGAAAGTTTATTTTTGATTTTTCTCAGTATTTTGTATAGTTCAGGTATCAAAAATACCCAGGGTTTATGCAAAGTTGATTTTGATATTTATACTCTTAATTTCAAAAAAAAGTTGAGTATTATCCTGGATGCCTATAGTAAGGTTAGGAGTATAAATATGTGGGATTGAAGGCGGCTTCCTTGACCTGGGACAGCTGACTTTAGTCCATTAGAGAGAAAGAAAATTATAGGATTTCTCTCTATACGGGTGCTGAGTTTTCTGTATTAAAGGATTTGTTTTGTCAGGGGAGAATTACTTACCTAGAGACGTTAATTAACTATTATTTTGACAATATAAAACAGTTGATTGATGTGTTAAAAAGCCACTGACTGTTTGCGATCGCACCCCAAAACCAGATATCTGGTTTTGAATATTTCTGACTATATCTCTAGGCGATTATATAATGGCTGTCTTTAACTTTGCTGAAACAGTTGTTTGATTAAATCAACGTAGATTGTGATGAGACGTTGAAGATTGATGATTTGTAATTTGGGTTTATAGAAACAACTCCTTGTTGAGAGCATTATGCACGAACCTTTTGAGGTAATTTCTTTCTTTGATAAGATACTGAAATCTGGCCAGGCCGGACGAGTACATATTACGAGTAATGGTGTTGAGTGGTGTCTTGATATCCTTGATGGCAAGCTATTGTTTGCGGCCCATTCACTTCAATATTTAAATACTTTAGAAACAACACTGCCCAGCCTGGGCTACGAAGCCGTACTTCCCATTTACTGGCGATTGACTCAGCTAGATATCTATAAGCGTCAGATTGACCATATCGGGCTGACATCTCTCAACTGGACCAGTAAAATTGTTGGCGCATTGATTCAATACAATGTGCTCAGTTTGGAACGGGCTGAAAAAATACTCGTTAAATTAGCTGAAGATGCAACCGAATCTCTTTTAGGATTAGAGCAGGCTACCCTGGTGTGGCATCCGCTGCCTAAGGAGCTGTGGCACTTTAAGACCCAGGGGAGAGACATTACCTCCTTAGTCAAGCATATCTCTGAAATCCGTCGTTCATGGCAGCCACTGTGCGATCTTATTTGCTCTCCCCATCAGCGTCCCTACTGCGAAAGTCCCGATGAGCTCTATCAGCCCACACCCCAGGGCCTACTATCACAGCCGATGTTAGAGTCCTTAGCACGGTTGATGCAGGGAGCCAGTATTCGTCAACTGGCCCAGGCCCTTAAGCAAGATGAAGTCAAGTTAGCTCAGCTCCTTTATCCCTATATTAAGCACCGCACCATCAAGCTTTGGCCTCCATTGCAGCCACTGGATCGGTTACCATGGCTACCTACAAAACAACAGTCTTCATCAGCTGTAGATGCTGTTGCCCAGACCCCGGAGACAACTGAACCTGTCAGCAATGGCAGGATTCCGACCGACAGTACTCTGACCGACAGTACTCCGACCGACAGGATTCCTCAGCCCCCGGTCCAAGACCCCAGTCCTGAAACAGACGAGACCAGTTCAGCCGCAACGTTTGATACGCAGCCTGAAGCTTCATCTAACGAAGCTTCATCTAAAAACAGTACCTTTCCAAACAACAATGGGACAGATGTTGCCAGGCCAAAGCATTTAATCGTGTGTATTGATGATAGCCAGGCAATGTTAGAAAAGATAGAAAGCTATCTTGATCCAAAATACTTTGAAATTAAAACCATTATTGATCCAGTCAAATCTGTTTCGAAAATCTGCATCACAAAACCTAGCCTGGTACTGATGGACATTTCAATGCCAAGTATCAATGGCAATTCTTTATGTTCAATCTTGAAACGTAGCTATATGTTTAAAGATGTGCCAATCATCATGATCAGTAGTAATAGCAGTGCCTTAAATAAGGCAAAGGCTGAAGTGTCAGGGGCCGCTGATTATTTGGAGAAACCATTCTCAAAAGATCAGCTGTTAAAACTCTTAGAAACCCATTTAAAACCAGAGTTGAATAAAGTTTGATGATGTAGTTTCTAATGGGGTGACTGTGTGAATTTTAAACTTTTCAGGAGGGAGTAAATTAACGATGAACGTCCATAGAAATTAAGCAGTATTCTGGAAAACCATATAAAAATGGACATTGCTGATCTTCAGGATGGCTTTGACTGCCAAAGACCGGCAAATAGAAAAGACTATTGATCGAATCATCCCTTAAATCAGCAATCGCAAAAATCGTAACTGACGTAGCAAAATCTCAAAAGTATGGCAAAGAAGATAATGGTTATTGATGATGTCAAATCCGAGTTGGATTTGCTCAGTCACTTCCTTGAACAGGCTGGCTATGACGTGATCACGGCTGAAAATGGTCTCGAAGCCCTTGAAAAAATTGCCCTTGATCAGCCTGATGCAATTGTTACTGACCTGGTGATGCCAGAGGTGACTGGCTTAGAGCTTTGTCGTCGGCTTAAAAAAGATCCTACTACCGCCAGTATTCCCATCATTGCCTGTACAACCAAGGGGCGAAAGATGGACCAAAGTTGGGCTAAAAAACAGGGTGTTGTCGGATATGTCGTCAAACCTTGCACTGCTCAACAACTTGCCGATGCTGTACGCTTTGCAATTCTGTAACTGAGGCCGGATAACTGTCCATGCAAACTTCTGCTTCATCCCCTCCCCAATTCCTCAATACAACAGATCGGCTCCAGCGACTTTTACCAGAGGTATTTAATCCTAAATCTCTCTCAGGTGAGCATTTTCTACGCTTACAGCTAACTCCAGACCTGACAATTGCCCTGGCACTCAGTTGGATTGAAGAAAGTTTACTGGTATCTACTCAACTAATCACGCCTATGCCCAATATGCCACCATCGGTATTGGGGTTAATGAGTTCAAAAACCCAGGTCTTTTGGGCTGTAAATCTGGCTCAATTATTGGAGGTGCCGATTGTTCTAGAACCGTCTCAATATTATGAGGTGGTGGTGATTCGTACCATGCCTGCCGATCTAGATCAATTCTCTGACACAGACGGGATCAGACCAGATGCAAATGAAGAGCTGTTTCTAGGACTGGTGGTTCCTAAAATCAGAAGTTCTGTGCGGCTATTGCAAGAAGATATAGTCTCCCCCGTTAATGAAGTAGCTGAAAACCTACACCCCTATTTGAGTGGTCAAGTCACGGTTGATGGTGAAGTGATTTTGATCTTAAGTGCTGAGGCGATCGGGTCAGCCCGTTTACTACTATCCGACTTGCATTAAATCCATATATTTTCTTTGGTTACCCTAGAGGATTAGAATATCGTCATGACTGCGCAGGAATATTCATTAAAAGATCAGCTCCAGCTGCCAGAAGCCAAGCCCGAAGAGTCTAAATTGCCCCAACAAAGACGTAAGCTGTCTGCTGGTGGGGAAAAAGTTAAAGGCCGTCGTCTCAGCCGTCAGCTATTGCAGACATTGTTGCCTGTGACCCTGCTGCCGCTGGCAATTGCCAGTAGTTTGGGTGTGGTAATCACCACGCGGGCGGAGCGAGCTAACTCGGTGCAGGCCTTGAGAGAAGAATCTTTCTTAACCAGTGAAGCTGCGAGTTTGTTTGTAACGGATAACTTTAAAGTTGTAGAATCTCTGGCCATTAGTCCCGTTGTTCAGCAGCAGTTGAGGAAGGGGACACAAAAGGCTGAAGAGGATGAGCTAAACGCCAAGCCAGTGGAGCAGCTGGAGCAAGAATTTGATGCGGTCAAGGTACTAGAGCCTAATTTTGCCCTCAATCAATATATGACCAGGGTAGTTAAGGTTGAATCTCTAGGGGAACTCTTTTTCACTGAGCAAAATGGTTTCAATGTGATCATCAGTAATTCCACCACTGACTTTGTCCAAAGTGATGAAGACTGGTGGTTGCAGGCTAAACAATTTGGTCAATACGTAGAACCTGTGCAGTTTGATGAATCTGCCAATACCACTAGCGTATCGCTTTCCCTGGCCGTCAATGCTGTCGACACAGACGATTTCCTCGGCATTGTTAAAGCCGTCTTGCCTCAGCAAACATTTATTGACCGAATTTCCACCTATTTAGGGAATACGGTTAAGAACACTCAAAACATCCAGGTTGTGGATGCGCGTAACGGTCTAGCGTTTGTAACTGTAACAACGGATGATGTCGTTGCTGGTGATACCACTGTAGTCGGTGGTGAAATCATTGCCCAGTTTGCTCAGGCACTGTCATCAAAATTGGGACGGACATCAGACACCCCTGACATCTTTAGACAAGAGCTGCAGCAAGAGGCCGGAGCTGACATTATCTCGGTAAACCGGATCCAAACCGTAGCCGATCAAGAAGTATTACAGGCAACAGTACAGTACGACGGTCGAGTCTTTAGTCTGTCCACCGTCCCTGAGCTGCCTTGGGTTGCGATCGCATCGCAGGAGTCAGCCGAATTTGCCCAGGCAGGTCGTTCTCTGCTGGTGGTTTTCCTACTCACGGCAATTGTTCTAGGCGGTGCTGCCACAGCCTTGTTGCTACTGGTATCAAATAACCTGTCGCAGCCTCTGCAAACTCTAACTCAAACAGCTCAAAAAGCGGCAACTGGCGATCTCAACGCCCGTGCGGATGTTAAAGGTACCGTTGAAACGCAGATTTTAGGTCGAGGATTTAATAATCTTTTAGAACAGCTGCAGTCGTTACTCAGTCAGCAAAAACAGCTGGCTGATGAGCAGAAGCAAGAAAGAGAAAAGTTAGAAAATGATATTACCCAGCTGATGGAAGAGGTTGGCGATGCTGCAGACGGTAATCTGTCGGTGCGTGCCAAGCTGTCCGCTGGAGACGTAGGTATTGTAGCTGACTTGTTTAATGCCGTCATTGAGAACCTGCGAGATATTGCAGTCAATGTAAAACAGTCCTCAGGTCAGGTGAGTGGTTCGTTGTTGACCAACGAGCAACAAATTCTAAAACTAGTTGACCAGGCTGTTGAAGAAGCCCGTTCAATGCAGTCCACCATGGTGGCGGTTGAGGAAATGGGACAATCCATTCAAACAGTTGCCCAAAACGCAAACCAGGCCTCTGAATTAACCAATGACACCTATGTGACCGTACAGGCAGGGTCTGAATCAATGCAAAAAACAGCCGACAGTATCCTGGAACTGCGCTCAACAGTGGGTGAAACCGCTAAGAAAATCAAACGTTTGGGGGAATCAGCCCAGAAAATTGCTCAGTCTGTTAGCTTGATTGACGAGATTGCCCTCAAGACTAACCTGTTAGCGGTGAATGCGAGTGTTGAG
>JBCCJR010000220.1:0-8420 GCA_039045805.1 Cyanobacteria bacterium P01_C01_bin.118 | reverse complement strand
TATAGATTGCTTGCTAAGTAGGACTTCCATGCTATCCACCCTCGACGATCTGAAGCATCGCCTGCAAACAGCCCTTGTCAGTGCGTTTGGCCCTGATTTAGAGGGCACTGATCCGGTTTTGGTGCCCACCAATAATCCTAAATTTGGTGATTATCAGGCCAATGTGGCGATGTCTCTGGCTAAGCGGCTCAATAATAAGCCTCGTGCGATCGCAACCAAAATCGTCGAAAATCTCACCATTGAAGACCTTTGCGAAACACCCGAAATTGCCGGTCCCGGTTTTATCAATCTTAAATTTAAGACCAACTATCTCCAGGACCAGCTCAAAGCCATTTATGCAGACGAACGCTTAGGCGTCCCCAAAGCTGACCCAGCAGAACGTACCATCGTTGATTTCTCCAGTCCCAACATTGCTAAAGAAATGCATGTGGGTCACCTACGCTCCACCATCATTGGTGAGTGCATCGCCCGCACCCTGGAATTTCTTGGATATGATGTCCTACGGCTCAACCATGTAGGTGACTGGGGCACCCAGTTTGGCATGTTGATTACACACCTGCGGCAGGTATGCCCCGAAGCCATCACTGAATCCTCAACTGTTGATATTGGTGATCTTGTCACCTTCTACAAGCAGGCTAAAAAACGCTTTGACGAAGACGAAGACTTTAAGGCCACCTCCCGTGAAGCTGTTGTTGATCTCCAGTCTGGAGAGGAGAGTGCCCGTAAGGCATGGCAGTTATTGTGTGAACAATCTCGAAAAGAGTTTCAAAAGATTTATGATCGTTTGGATATTACGATCCAAGAACGTGGCGAATCTTTTTATAATTCACTACTTGATGATGTTGCCAAAGATCTAAAATCTCTTGGACTTTTAGAAGCAGACCAGGGGGCTCAGGTTGTTTTCTTAGAAGGCTTTACCAATAAAGATGGAAATCCTCAACCGCTAATTGTGCAAAAGTCTGATGGGGGTTTTAACTACGCCACTACAGATCTGGCGGCTATCCGCCAGCGCACCATTGAGGAAAAAGCCAAGCGGGTTATTTATATTACCGATGCGGGCCAGGCGAATCACTTTGCTCAAGTGTTTCAAGTAGCCGACAGAGCGGGCTGGGTGCCCGATGATGTCGAACTTGTGCACGTGCCCTTTGGCTTAGTCAAAGGAGAAGATGGTAAAAAGCTCAAGACCCGTTCTGGATCAACTATCAAACTCAAGGACTTGCTGGACGAAGCGGCGGATAAAGCCGAAAAAGATTTACGCCAGCGGATTGCCAACGAAAGCCGTGACGAGACAGAGGAATTTGTTCATTCTGTTTCTACCGCTGTGGGCATGGGGGCTGTGAAATATGCAGACCTGAGTCAAAATCGAACTAGCGACTATATCTTTAGCTTTGACAAAATGCTGGCACTTCAGGGAAATACTGCCCCCTATATGCTTTATGCCTATGTGCGAGTTCAGGGTATTAGCCGCAAGGGTGATATTGACTTTACCCAGTTGGGGGATGCCTCCATTTTGTTAGAGGACGATTCGGAGCTGACCCTGGCGAAACATTTGCTAGAGCTAGATGCCATTGTGATGGAAGTGGCCCAGGAGCTATATCCCAATCGCCTCTGTCAATATTTGTTTGAACTCAGCCAAAAATTTAACCAGTTTTACGATCGCTGCTCAGTGCTCCAATCAGCGGAACCCCAGCGCACTTCGCGGTTGATGCTGTGTGATTTAACGGCTCGGACACTTAAGCTGGGGCTATCGCTTTTAGGCATCCAAGTCCTAGAACGTATGTAAGTTTCTCAAAACTACTTGCTACGCTGAGTAATAGATATTGAACGGTCGCTACGGTTACCTGATACTGATTTTTTTGGCTATGGTAGTCAAAAGCAACCTTTATAGCTAACTCCATAAGCTGATTACTTTTATGCAAATTCTTACTGATCTGCGCAAATTGCGCATCCGTCCCATTATGGCGATTTGGAAAAAATCCCTGGGGCGTTTGCTTGATTACTACGATGCTAAGCGGGGGAATTTGCTTACCTTTTTTCCGAAGCTATTTTTCTTTTTTACGCTGCTTAATATCAGCTGTTACTGGCTAGCATTGCTCACTGCGTATCCTCATGAGGCGTTTGGCGATGAGCGTATGCATTATTTCCTACTCCAGTTCCCGGTAGGAATTTTGGGAGCATTATTTGATAGCTTGTCGTTCTTTATCACGGTTTGGATTGCTAGACGAGCCTTAAAGACAACTTCCCTAGGTAGCTATATCGCCCACCTCAGCGTCGATGTAGTGATTGCCATCATTGCTACTTGGTGGGTGTTGTTTGTGTTTTCATTCTCTGGCTGGTTGATTAGCCTGATTCAACATTCTCCTGAGTCGCTGGCAACTCGGGCCGATGTGTATGAGTCACGGGTAGTTGCTGCGGTCCAAGACCCGACTAACAAAAAGAACCTCAGAAATATTTACTTTGGTATTGTTGTTGGCATATCCGCAATGCTCCCCACGTTTACCCATCTCTTTTTGTCAGTACAGGCCATTGGGATCTATTTACGCAAGTATGCAAAACGCTGGCGATTAGGATAGGCCGCAGCTTTTTCCGAGAGAAGTGTTTGCTACGCTCACTGAGAGACTGGAGAAGAAGGGGAGGGGGAGGCAGGGGAGGCAGGGGAGGATATTCAGCATATAATCTTCCCTTTCTTCCCCCTCCTCCCTCTCTTCCTTTTCCTCCCCGGCCTCCCCCTCTTTCATCATCTGAGTTCAACGGAGTTTATCAGCTTCGGCACTGCACTATCTACTTTGCGCTAACCTTGAGGGAACCGCCGTACTTTTTTGGAATCTGGCTTTCATACGGGAGTCCCTTGATGCCGCTATAGAGTTTGATGTACTCCATTGCAGAATTTTCCCAGCTAAAGTTTTCGGCCATGGCCCGCTTTTGTAACTCTTTCCAAAAGGGTTTGTACTGGAATCCTTCCCAGGCACGGACCATACAAGTAAATAGATCTAAGGGCTCATAGCGGTCAAAACAGTAGCCAGTACCAGCTCCATTGACTGGATCGTGGTGGCTGACAGTATCCACCAGACCACCGGTGCGCCGAACGATAGGAATACAGCCATAGCGCATGGCAATCATTTGACTGATGCCGCAGGGTTCAAACCGGGATGGCATTAAAAACGCATCGGCACCAGCGTAGATTTTCTGGGCGAGCTGGCTGCTGTACATCAAGTAAACCGATACCCGGCCAGGATAGCGGTTGGATAGTTCCCAAAGCTGCGTTTCATAGTTGCGATCGCCCGACCCCAGCAGCACTAGCTGAGTATCGGTATAGGCCAAAAAGCGATCGATGGTTTGCAAAATCAGATCAATTCCCTTTTGCTCCACCAGACGGCTGACTAAACCAATTAAAAAACGACCATCATCAACTTCCAGCCCCATTTCTTCCTGCAGAGCCTTTTTATTGATGGCCCGTTTATCTAGGGTCTCTGTTGTGTAGGTTTGATCAATCTTTTCATCAGTGGCCGGGTTAAATTCGTCCAGGTCAATGCCATTGACGATGCCGCTCAGTTTTTCACTGATATAGGACAGCAGACCTTCCAGCTTTTCACCGTATTCTTTGGTTTGAATTTGCTGTGCATAGGTGGGAGACACCGCGTTGACGCGGTCGGCGTAGAGCAGGGCGGCGGCCATGGTGCTATCCCCTTGCATATACCAGGGACACCAGGTAATTTTGTCTAGTTTCCAGCGCCAGGGGCCCTGGTAAGCCAGATTGTGGATAGTAAAGACGGTGGATATTTCCGGTGATTGATGCATCCACACCGGTAGCATGCCGGTATGCCAGTCATGGCAGTGAATGATGTCGGGTTTCCAATAGTTCCAACAAAATTCAGCGGCACCATTGGCAAAAAAGGTGAAACGCCAGTCTTCGTCTGCGGTACCGTAAATTTCCTGGCCATCAAAAGCGGGATGTCCAAACAGATAAAGAGGAACCTCCGACTTGGGCAGCGTTGTTTCGTACACTGCAAACGCATTAAACATGGCATATCCCCACCAGATGGGTTCTTCGGGGATATCAATCTTGTCTCCGAGCATGCCGTAGTAGGGCATCAAGACCCGGACATCGTGCCCCATGGCTCGCAGTACTTTAGGTAATGTGCCGACCACATCCCCCATGCCACCCACCTTTGCCAAGGGGGAGGCCTCTGCTGCCACAAATAAAATTTGCATTGTGTCTCTGTTGCCCCTGTGAAAAACCCATGTGCCACGGGATCAAGTCTAGATGGGGATTGCATCTGTGCATAGTGCTTCAGCCTACGGTTGGGTTAAAAACCTATGGGGACGTTGAATTCAACGTCCCCATAGGTTTGAGGTCAATAGGCTAATACAGATCGGGCAGATCGAGGAAAATTCAACGGTTTTCTGCTGTGATCGCATCCAAAATCTTCTGAGCTCCGGCTTCTTTTGCTCGCTTCGCCAAAGTAGTGCCCATCTCATCAGCAGTCTCTATTGGACCAGAAATAGTATCTTTGACTAGAGTCTGGCCATCCAGGCTAGCAACGATTCCGGTGAGGGTGAGGATATCCCTTTCGATCAAGGTGTTTACACCGATAGGGACCTGACACCCCCCCTCTAGTTCGCGTAAAAAGGCACGTTCGGCGTAGCAACGCTGAGCTGTGGGGAGATGCTCTAAACTTTTGATCACGGTTAAAATCTCGTCATCACCGCTGCGGCACTCAATCCCCAGGGCACCCTGGCCCACTGCATGCAGAGAAATTGTCGCTGGTACAACCTGCTGAATCCGATCGCCCATATCTAAACGCTTGAGGCCAGCCACTGCCAAAATAATCGCGTCGTACTGGCCTTCATCCAGCTTGCGCAGACGAGTGTTGAGGTTGCCGCGAATATCCTTAAACTCAAACCCAGGGAAATGATGACGCAGCTGGGCTAAACGTCGTAAAGAGGAGGTGCCAATAATGGCCCCCTCAGGCAGCTGGTCCAAAGTTTTGCCAGCGTGCTTTTCATGAACAACAAGGGCATCGGCGGGGTCTTCTCTCTCGGTAACACAACCCAACATCAATCCCTCTGGCAGACGAGTGGGGAGATCCTTTAGGGAGTGAACGGCAAAATCAACGGTACCATCGAGCATGTCGTCTTCTAGCTCTTGGGTAAACAGCCCCTTATCGCCGATTTTAGACAGGGAGACATCTAAAATTTTGTCCCCTTGAGTCTCCATGGTTTTAACTTCAAAGTTAATCTCAGGAAATCGCTTTTGTAGCTCACCCTGCACCCAGTGGGTTTGCACCAGGGCAAGTTGACTTTTACGAGAACCAATCCGGATAGTACGGGTTGCTACATTTGGGGACATAGTTAACAGATTTGTTATGGTTTAGTGAGCCAGTGCTCGCTGGATAAAATACACAAGATCTTAAGATTACAGCACAGGTGGCCGCTCACGGTCGCAAAGCAGTGCGAGTACAAAGTTCTGTAAATGACTGTTTATTTTGGTTTACGAAAGTGCCAATGGTTACAACGCCTTGGTAGGCAGATCGCCGGTTTATCGGCCCTCACTCTTTTAGCGTTGTCTTTCCCAGCCTATGGTCAGCGGCTAGATCCAGTTTTGTTAGATGCGTTCTTGGTTAATCCCTTGGAGGCGGCTCCTCGGGATCCCTTGCTGCCTACCACGGTGGTGGAGCGTCCCCTCAGTCCGTTAGAGCTATATGACCTGGAGGTGGCGCTTTTTCAGTTAGATGCTCAAGCTCAAGCGCTGCTGTTGGCAGGTCAGCCAGATGAGGCATTTGCCTTGTGGATGCGAGAGGTGCAGCTGCGTCGTGTGTTTGGTATCGAGGCTGAGCTGGAGGCGTTAACCCGGATTGGTCAGCAGGCATGGAATGCTCAGCGATCGCAAGAAATCCGACTAATGGCCGTCAGGCTCAAGCGCATCTGGGAGATGGAGAAAGCGACCGCCAGCTTAGAACGGGTAGAAACCATCGCCACCATCGCCCAAACTCTACGCATGCGAGACACGTCCACAGAAATTTATCAGCAGCTGATCGAGATGACCATCGCTGATGCTACTGCTCAACAGGCGTGGGAGGTAGTACTGGCGGCTCATTATCTACAGTGGTTCCAGTTTGATAATGCGGCCCCGCTATATACCCAGTTGGCGGCTGATGCTAAAGCTGCAGGCAATACCCTGGAGTATACTCAGTACCTCAAGGAGCTGATCTATAGTTACCAAGAGTCTAAAAAATATAGCCAGGCGTTGCCGGTGCAAACTGAGCTGCTACGGCTTTATAGATCTACCGGGCAAAGCGAGTTTGAACCCCCCCTCGAAATTGACATGGCCCGCAATTTTCGATCTCTGGGTGCCAATCCTCAGGCGGTTGAGTATTACAATCTGGCCTATGTCACGGCTCAGCGACTG
The DNA here is from genome assembly GCA_039045805.1 of Cyanobacteria bacterium P01_C01_bin.118. GTDB lineage: Bacteria > Cyanobacteriota > Cyanobacteriia > Phormidesmidales > Phormidesmidaceae > Leptothoe. The sequence goes on along the minus strand of JBCCJR010000220.1, from coordinate 2,011 downwards.
GAGCTGTATGGTCATGTCAGCACGGTGCTCAAAGAACTGGGAGATCTCTATGCTGAGGAAGGGCTAAACAATGAAGCCTTGACCATGTATAACCTGTTGGTACGGGCTGAGCAGCAAGCCTACAATCAGCATGGCATTTTAGAAGCCTACGATCGCCTAGGCCAGCTTTATCTAAAAGTGGGTGATACTGACAATGCACTGATAGCCTTTCGGGCCGGGGTAGCGTTTTCAGAATCTCTAAAATATCGTGAGGCCTATTTCCGAGGCGAGGTGGCCAGGCTGAGTTTAGATAAGCCACCGGAAACTGTGACTCAACCAGAATCTGAGCCCACATTGGGGGACTCCCTACGCGAGGGTCTAAGGGATAATCCTCCTTTCGATTTGGAGCCTATTGAGCTCGAACCTACAGATGTGGAGCCAGCAGAACCTCCTGCTGCAGAGCCCATCACCCCTGAGGCCAAGCCCGAAGTAGAAATTATCAGCGATGAAGTCATTGATGTGACCCCTGACGCTGAGGAAAATTAGCTCACTTTAAAGGCATGGAATTCTGAAACTCTAACAATTCAAATCCTAAAATTTAGAGTTCAAAACTTTCTAAACTAAGAGCTTCAAACCAAGAGCACCCAAAATCACCAGAACTACCTGGCGGAATAGGGCGGCATCAATATACCGAGAGAGCCATAGACCTAGTCCCAGGCCAGCGATAAAAAATGGAGTTGTGTAACCGATTTGAGTGATCAAGTCGGCATCAAAGTCGCCTTGCCAGAAGTGGGTTGCGATCGCAACCGACGACATCACGCAAAATACCCCAGGTAAGTTGCCCTTAAACTCCTGAGGACTCCACTGGTTGCAATCGGCATAAATTACAATCGGCGGGCCGCCAATGTTAAACGCGCCAGTGAGTACTCCTGATGCCGCCCCAAATGCATAGGCCCAGGGTCTGCTAGTAAGTTCAGGTAATGACAGCTGCAGTCCAGAGTAGACCGCATAAATGACCACCATTAGCCCCAGCCCCTGTAGTGCGAGCTCTTCTGGAACATAACGCAGACCAACCACCCCCAACGGAATAGTGATCAGGGCAGCCCCCATCAAATGAACAATGCGCGACCACTCAAAACTGTCCCGGTAGTACCACCACAGCACAACATTACCAATCAAACCAACGGCAATCACTAGGCTGATGGCAGGCTGTAGATCCATAAACAATGGCAATAGCGAGACTGCCACCAATGCAAATCCAAATCCTGTCAGACTCTGTATTAAAGAAGCCAGGCCAACAATCAAACCAATCCAGAGACTATCAGCCATGTTGGCATCAAGGAGATCCATGGAGTCGCCAAAATCACTTATTTATCAATCTTAACGATTATGAAGAAAAATAACCTGATGTAAATCACATTAATATTTTGTAATGCTCTGGAGGTGTTGATCATTCATGCTTGATCGGTCCATTCAGCCACCGGTGACATGAGTCTGTTGCCCTGACCAATCTGACAGGTGATGTAAGTCTGTGGTCCTGACCAATCTGACAGATGCAATCTTGAAATGGTTGAATATACAACTAGAGCCTTTTTGTTGAACCTCGATGACGGTTTCCCATGGCACCCCCAAAGAAATTGCCCGGCAGATGACCAATGACTGCATTGCTATGCGGCTGCGGCAATTAAACCGCATTGTCACTCGCCTCTATGACGATGCATTACGCCCCTTGGGATTCACCATCAATCAGTTAAATATTTTGGCGACAATTACTAGTCGCGGTCCGATCTCTCCAGGACAGCTAGGGCAAATGCTAGGCATGGAAAAATCCACCGTTAGCCGTACGTTAGACCGTATGTGTAAACAGGGGTGGATTGATATTGGACCAGGTAAGGATAAACGCAGTCAGTCCCTCAAAGCTACGCCCCAGGGCAGAAAACTGTTGGCCGCTGCCGCTCCCGTGTGGTTTGAGCTACAGGCTAAGGTGGTGGATTCTACTGCTGAAAGTGCAGGTCTACTGGCTGCTTTTGGC
>JBCCJR010000219.1:0-8420 GCA_039045805.1 Cyanobacteria bacterium P01_C01_bin.118 | reverse complement strand
TTGTTCCTGATTATCGCTGGCGTCTTTCGCGTCATTGATCCAGGATGCATCGAGTCGTACCCTGGCGCGATAGGTTTGATCGTTGTCAGTGACAGGTTCGTAGTCTGGATCGGAGATGTCTTCTAAGTAAGTGGCATAGTCTGCTTCGGTCTCTGCGGCAGGGTCGAGAGCCTCGATCCCCCAGGTGCGATCGCTCTTGCAAAAGGTAAAACCATAGCGTCTGCTGGCGAAGGTCAGTGTGGTGTCTGTAGCATTGACTTTTGTTGGGCGAAAGTCAAATCGTTGAAAGGGCAGTTCCCCATCGGCATCAGGCTGTAGGGGGAGTTTGCTATCCATGGGGTCACAGCTAGTCGTCTGTTCGACGCTGATGGTTTCGGCAGCTTTAGGAGCGGCAGGTGCTGTTACCTGTTTGGGACCGCACGCGCTGGCCCAAAATACTAGCCCAATCCATCCCCAATGCCACATTTTCATCGCTACCGCCTCTGTGGATAGAACCACATACAACTGTTCCATCTAATTCCATCTATCAGGGTAGCGAGTTCTGCTTAAGGAACTGCCCAAACCCTGCCCACCTAGTTAACTGGCATGTGGTTTTTGATAGGGTGCTCAATATAGAGACAAGGATGCCCCAATCTTTTGTGCAGATTTTGAATATTACTTTTAAGATCAGGAAGTCTATTGGTTGCCGTCCCCATCTATGAAAGACTTTGATATTCAAGCCCCATTTGACCCCAAGGGCGATCAGCCAAAAGCTATTAAAGGCTTGCTGAACTATGTGACTAAGGGAAACCAATACCAGACTCTGCTGGGGGCGACGGGCACTGGTAAGACTCATACCGTGGCTCGGGTGATCGATCAGGTGGGTCGGCCTACGCTGATGCTGGCCCACAATAAAACCCTGGCTGCTCAGCTATGCAATGAGCTGCGGGAGTTCTTTCCAAACAACGCCGTTGAGTATTTCATCAGTTATTACGATTATTATCAGCCGGAGGCCTACATTCCGGTCACTGATACCTATATTGCTAAAACAGCGTCGATTAACGAAGAAATCGATATGCTGAGGCATTCGGCAACGCGATCCCTGTTTGAACGACGCGATGTAATCGTGGTGGCCTCCATCAGCTGTATTTATGGTTTGGGAATTCCCACCGAGTATCTGAAAGCGTCGATTCCATTGCGGGTGGGAATGGAGTTAAATCAACGTCAGGTGCTACGGGATTTAGCATCGGTGCAGTATACCCGTAATGATATCGATCTGGGACGAGGACGGTTTCGAGTCAAAGGGGACGTGCTAGAGATTGGTCCAGCCTATGAGGATCGGATTATTCGGGTGGAGTTTTTTGGCGATGAAATTGATGCCATTCGGTATGTAGATCCAGTGACCGGTGCCACCATTCAGAGTATGGAGGCTCTGAATATTTATCCTGCTCGTCACTTTGTCACTCCTGACGATAAGTTAGAAGCTGCCTGTAACGGTATTCAACAAGAGCTACGAGATCAGCTGGAATTTCTTGAGAAAGAAGGCAAACTGCTGGAAGCCCAGCGGCTGGAACAGCGGACAAAATACGATCTGGAGATGCTGCGGGAGGTGGGCTACTGCAACGGTGTGGAAAACTATTCTCGTCATCTGGCGGGTCGAGAGGCTGGGGCTCCGCCGGAATGTTTACTGGATTATTTCCCCGAAGATTGGCTGTTGGTGATTGATGAGTCCCATGTCACTATTCCTCAGTTGCGAGGTATGTACAATGGCGACCAGGCTCGTAAGAAAGTCTTGGTCGATCATGGGTTTCGTTTACCCAGTGCTGCCGATAATCGTCCCCTAAAAGCAGAAGAATTTTGGCAAAAAGTCAATAGCTGTATTTTTGTTTCGGCTACACCTGGACAGTGGGAACTAGATATCTCTGAGAAACGGGTAGTGGAGCAAATTATTCGGCCTACAGGGGTGTTAGACCCAGAGATCTTTGTGCGACCTACCACCGGTCAGGTAGACGATCTGTTAGGAGAGATTAAAGACCGAGTAGAGCGTAATGAACGTACCCTGGTCACCACGTTAACTAAACGGATGGCGGAGGATCTGACTGAATATTTTGATGAACATGGTGTGAGAGTTCGCTATCTTCACTCAGAGATTCACTCCATTGAGCGTATTGAGATTATTCAAGATTTGCGTAATGGTAATTTCGATGTGTTGGTGGGGGTAAACCTGTTGCGGGAAGGTTTGGATTTGCCTGAAGTTTCCCTGGTGGCGATCTTAGATGCGGACAAGGAAGGATTTTTGCGGGCAGAACGATCCCTGATTCAGACTATGGGGCGTGCTGCTCGTCACGTTCAAGGGAAGGCAATTCTCTATGCAGATAATCTCACCGATAGTATGGCTAGGGCAATTGATGAGACTGAACGCAGACGAGTGATTCAAAAGGCCTATAACGAGAAACATGGGATTGTTCCCACACCGATTATTCGTCGTAAGAGTAATGCAATTCTCTCGTTTTTGGAAGTATCGCGACGTCTCAATGCTCAGGAACTTGAGGAAGTCTACGAACATAGTGACGATCTACCGCTAGAAGATATTCCAGAGCTGATCGGTCAGTTAGAAAAACAAATGAAAGCGGCGGCTAAGGAGTTGGATTTTGAAGAAGCGGCTAAATTTCGCGATCGCATCAAACACCTGCGAGAAAAACTTTTAGGTAAACGTACTGCTAGTGAATAACTTGACTTTTTAGGGGTGGGCAATGTTTAAATTACGGGCTGGTCACTTGCTTTACCAGGGGGATTGCCCAACCTAGCTACGGGGTTTTTGATTTTTTGTCTTCGCTGTAATAGCGATAGAGGGCTACCAAAATCACCTTAAGGGCTCGATTTAGCTGGTCCGATGTTTCTAAGCAATGGGCTATAATCGTTAGCTTACTCTCAAAATCACTGTAGTTAGGGCAATATTCAAAGGTTTCTTGGAGCAGATCTCGTAGCGTTTTGTTCTGTAGGATCTGACGCTGTAGTGGGCTATCGGCATAGGGACCATACAGGACAGAATATAACAGCACTCTGACCTGATTTACATCGCACTTTGCGGCAAGTTCCTGCTCCAGGGATGTAAGGCTATCGGGGGTGGCTGCCATGGGCGATGCGGTCACCCGATACAGTGGCCGAAATGCCCTCAGGATCTCTCGGGCAATGACTTGTGTACTTACCTTGGATGGCTGATGTTTAAGTATGTTGACCATGCGTTGTTTAAGCTGCATGGGTGTGGGGGCATGGCGGTGTGTCATCTGCACCAGGCTGAGTAAATCAGTGCCGGCAGTATCGGCAATGTTGTCCGGGGCCTGTCCCAAGTATCCCAAAAACGTCTTGATGATTTCCAGATTTGCTGACTGGTTGAGAGCGTTTAGCACCGGTTTGTAGATCTCTGCCTTGGCCTGGGACTGTACCGATGCTGATAGATTGGCAACCTGCTGATCCGTCGAGGGGGTAATCGCCCCTGTCGCCGGAAAGACGTTACGGAGATAGTGCACAGTGAGATTTGCGATCGCAACATATACCTTCTTGCGATTCAGGCTATTGGCTTTTTTGTGTAGACTCTCGCGACATTGCTGTAGCGTAGAACACCTTCCCAAAAAAGTATTGACCAACGAATCTGTCGAAATACTATCCAATGTGGGCCCTTCATTTTCCCAACCTCCATAGCACACACTAAACAAGAGCTTTTTGATCCGAATATGCTGGGAGTGATGCATGAGATTGCCCACTGCCTGCTCGATAGCATCTTGCCTTATTGCTAATGTTGGCTGAGTGGAGCCAATCGAAAGACCATCGGGGGACATGATATTTGGCAGCAGATGACTATATTATTAAGCTTGACTAATATTCATATCTTAGGACTAAACTGACCACTTCAGTTCATGCACTCTTCATTAGAATCCGCCAAACTGTTTGAGTTAAGTATTCAGAGCTTTATATTTTATGATTCCACATCAAAAAAACTGAAATGGATTACACAGTTTTGTGATTAGAATGACACTAAAAAGACTGTTACAGTACGGTTGCCAAAAGAACCAGAGCTGTTGTCAATAGAACAAAAAAACTTGATTTAATAGTCGATCATCTCGTTCCCCATACCCTGAGATATTTGAGGATATTTGAGAAAATGTGGCTAATCCTTTAAATCGTTTGCTCGGTTTTGCTGTCAAATAAATGAATGCGATCACAGTCTAATTGGAGCGTAATCGTTGTGCCAGGCACTACAGCCGCTCTGGGATCCAGGCGGGCAACAATCTCGCTGCCATCGGTTAGCGTCGCGTAGACAATGAGTTCATGACCCATGAGTTCTACTACAGAAACCTCTGCTTTGATATCGATGGGCACAATTCCAGGGGGACGATAATCGGGATGGTGAATGCTTTCGGGGCGAATGCCTAAGATGACTGACTGGTTGATGTATTGACTCAGGCTGTCAATCGATCTAGCAATTGGCAGGCTAAAACTATCAGTTTTAACTGTAGTTTGGTTGTTGTGATGGCTAATGCTGGCCTCTAAAAAATTCATGGATGGGCTGCCTAGAAAGCCTGCTACAAAAATATTATTGGGCTTTTCGTAAATTGTTTGAGGGGTATCAACCTGTTGCAAAATGCCTTGATTCATAATCGCAATGCGACTGCCCATGGTCATGGCTTCTACCTGGTCGTGGGTGACATAGATAAATGTGGTGCCTAGACGTTTATGGAGTTTATTGAGTTCGGCGCGGGCCTGGACTCGCAGTTTGGCATCCAGATTAGATAAAGGTTCATCCATTAAAAAAGCGGATGGATTGCGCACAATGGCACGTCCCACGGCAACCCGCTGTCTTTGTCCGCCGGAAAGCTGTTTGGGTTTACGGTCTAGCAGGGTTTCGATCCCCAGTTGCTGAGCGGCTTGACGGACGCGCTTTTGAATATCGGGTTTGGAAATGCTCTGGAGTTCGAGGCTAAAGGCCATGTTGTCAAAGACGCTCATGTGGGGGTATAGCGCATAGGACTGAAACACCATGGCAATGTCTCGATCTTTGGGGGGCAGCTCATTGACCCGCCGCTCGTCGATGTAAAGGTTACCGCTGCTAATGCTTTCTAGCCCGGCTAGCATGCGCAGGGATGTGGTTTTTCCACAGCCGGATGGGCCTACTAAAACGAGGAATTCGCGATCGCAAATTTCCAAATTGAGATCCTTCACTGCAACGTAGCCGTTGTCATACTGCTTGGTGACACGCTCAAACCGCACACTGGCCATGGCTATCCGTCTCTTGCTGTTCTATCTCAAATAGTAACGGCTAAGGAGCAAGCGATTGATAAATTCCAAACGTATTTAAGCTGAAGAGATACTCCATAGAAGGCTCATACATTCAAACGTGGAATTTCATTGATTTTGCTTGCTAAGTATCGAGGATCAAATAAATTGCTGCATTATTGCCCTAAAAGCCTATAAACAAAGTATGTCCGTCAATATCTTAGAAGTTATGAAATCCTCGATCCTAATCATGTTAGATAGTAATGGAAGGAAATCAATCCCGGTCCAAATCGTTCGAACTTATCTAAAGCCATGACGGAAAAATCAAATCTGCTCGGTAAGGTGGAACCGATTGTTCATCGCATTATGGGGGTGCGGACTGATGACGCTGAGCAGCGTAGGTCAAGCGCTGAGAAAGAGATGGACTGGGCTGCTGTCGGTATCTATATCGCCGGGACTTTAGCTCAAATGGGGTTGATGATTGTCGCTCTGTGGGGCCTGCAGCAGTTTACCCTGGGCTGGTCGGGATCAGTGGGTGTGGGGATTGCCATTGCATTTTTTACCCTGGTGGCCATTCGCTCCCGTCTGTTTTCTCCCCTCAATAATGCTCGCACGCGGACGACCTATAGCAATGTGACTCGGCCAGGCTGGGCTCCCCCGCCTCTGGCATTTCCGATCATTTGGATGAGTATCGGTGTATTGCGCGTAATTTCTTCTTATCTGGTCTGGCAAGCACTGGATCAAAACTACCTGGCCTGGCCCCTGATAATCTTGATGATGCATTTGTCCCTGGGGGATACCTGGAATACAATCTTCACGGTTGAAGGGCGGCTAGGGGCGGCAGTGCCGGTGGTGCTCCTGGGACCTTTGGCATCATCGATAGTGGTTGTCACCATCTACTGGCAAGTGATGCCGCTGGCGGGACAGCTGCTCCTGCCCATGGTGCTTTGGCTAGGGGTAGCCAGTGCTTTAGTTGTTGCTATCTGGCGGCTCAATGGCGCAGAACCCTGGTATCCGCTGATGCTAGAAGAGTAACGACCATCCTGCCTTGGATCAACATATTTACAAATTTATAAAAAGACTGAAGTGTTTAGTAACACTTCAGTCTTGATTGATTAGTCTTGAGTGAGTGATTTATATAGAGAAGAGAGCACTCCAAATACGATAATTGAGCCTTAAACGGTGGTCTCTTCTTTCTGAATTCGTACTTTGCTTAACAGCAGACCAAGAGCTCCTAGTCCCATCAACAAACCGGGCTCAGGCACCTGTTCCGGTTCGTCACTATAGTCACCGAGTTTGACAATGCGGGCAAACAGGTGGGCCTCGCTAGTGCCATGTTCTTGGGAGATAAAGTCAGTCACTGCCCCAGCATCAAAGTTAGCAGTGTCATTAAATCCAACTAACTCCAGTGTGTATTCCTCACCTTCGTATTCAAATTTGTTTTCAGAGTTGATAGCAAAGTCCCAGGTGATTTTATCAGAACACCCATTGCCAGTTGTCTTATAGGGGCAAACACCGCCATCATGATCGCTAGCATTGTTGTTGGTTTCATCTACATTGAGGGCAAAGTCGAACTGTTGTTGACCAATGCCTGTGTCACCAAAGTCCAATTTTAGGCTGAAGTCGGCTTTTGTAGCGTCGCGACCATCAGTCCAAATAGTGTTGTTGTAATGCTTCAGGGTTCCTAGGTTAAATACTTCCCCTACCTGCAAGGTTACATTATTAACTCCCGCGAATCCCAGGCCACTCTTTTTGGCGGTGTAGTCTCTATGCCAACCTTTTTGATAATTTTTTTGGCCGTCCTGGGTTTCATACCAGCCGTAGTCCCAGTTCCACTTGTTGCCACCCTCAAAATTTTTGTTGATGTTGCTATAGACGCCGTCGCCCCAGCGAACTTGAGATACGCCATTGATGTCTATAAATTCTACATAGTTGTCGTCATGATTGTTGGCGTAGTTAATCACAGACTGTTCATAGGTCTCGAATTTGTCATTGGTAGCTGCTCGACCAACAGTTGTACCGTTAGATAGCCGAGCATTATCAAATACTGCGGATGTACCCGTTAGGGTGAATGCATAGCCAGGAGCTGCTGAGCCCATAGCACCAATAGTAGCTGCGATAGTAAGGGCAGCGCGAATGTTGGATTTGTTGATCATCATCTTGTGAGAGTGTTGCGTAGTGTGTCCGTGCTTTTTGAACCTTCTGAGTTAAATTTAATCCTTGAAAGTGCTGCTGAGATGCTGGTAAACACGGATGTCACCCTTAAAGAGTTGGCCGCTCTCCTGACTTTTAACGAGACTTTTATGGAGTTCCTGGAAAAGATTAAAGAATGTTGTTGATCCCTTTTAGGGAATCCTACGGATGTAAAGGCAGTGTCAGAAAACTTGCCTCAATAGGTATCGGCCAAAATGCTCTTTTTCTCTACGCAATCAATGTGAGCCTTGATGTGTGACTGTTTTGCAACAACAGACTCTACTCTGTTGTTGGATGTACGATTCAATGAACAAACATGGGAGGCAGTTGAGAGCGTTAAAATGTGAACACCAGATTTAATTCCCAATCGTTATCGTCACGAACCACCTGAATATTGCGAATAAACTCTCGAAAAAAGAAGCGGCGTTCTGGTTCTGAGAGGTCTTCCCAAAATTGTGGAATGCTGACGGCCTGGGCTAGTTCTTTGAGGTTAACTGGGGGCAGTTGGGCGAGTGTTTGGTTCAGTTGAGCCATTTCGGTTTGAACACCATAGGCTCTCAGGTCCGCCGTAGTCTGGTCTAATATGCCTTGGTCAACGAGCTGCGGTAGCTGATCCAGAACGGCTTGTTTGGTTGCGATCGCAGCTTCTAATGCCTGTTTTGGTTTACCGTCTGTGGGGGGCAATTGGCTGACCGCAGGGAGTAACTGCGCGCAAATAGTCTCGATAGTTTTAGCCAGCAAGGCCTCATAGGAGAGGGCTTTGCATTTATCTGGACAGGTGGTGACGCGCATATAGGTATAAACTTGGGCGCGGCGCGGGGCTGTGACCTGACTCACGGTTAGTTTGGCCTGGCAGGTTTGGCAGGTCACCAGGCCCGCCAGCGATCGAGGTGCACTGGCTGTCTTTGGTGGAAATGTACGGTTACGACGCAGGAGCCGATCAATTTGGGCCGCTTCTGTTTCTGTGAGTAGGG